>NZ_JACARZ010000064.1:0-68068 GCF_013386315.1 Pseudomonas sp. P7779
GGAGTTTGACGTGCAGGGTTATCGCTTCAATGCGGAGCAGTCGAAGCCGGATAACCTGGTGTTCCTGCGGGATCACGCACCGGAATAACCTGACAACGAAGATCCAAATGTGGGAGCGGGCTTGCTCGCGAAAGCGGCGTGTCAGGCAATAAAGGCATCGACTGAACCACCGCTTTCGCGAGCAAGCCCGCTCCCACATTTGGATCTTCGTTGTCAGGTTATTCCGGTGCGTGATCCCGCAGGAACACCAGGTTATCCGGCTTCGACTGCTCCGCATTGAAGCGATAACCCTGCACGTCAAACTCCTTGAGTCGGGCCGGGTCGTTGATGCGTTCTTCAATCACAAAGCGGCTCATCATGCCCCGGGCCTTCTTGGCGTAGAAGCTGATGATCTTGTACTGGCCGTTTTTCAGGTCCTTGAACTCGGTGTTGATGATTCGCGCATTCAATGCCGGGCGTTTGACTGCCGAGAAGTACTCGTTGGACGCGAGGTTGAGCAGCACGTCATCGCCTTGTTCGGCCAGGGCTTCGTTGAGCCACTCGCTGATGCGGGTGCCCCAGAAAGCGTACAGGTCCTTGCCACGGGCGTTGGGCAGTTTGGTGCCCATTTCGAGGCGGTACGGCATCATCAGGTCCAGCGGCCGCAGCAGGCCGTACAGGCCGGAGAGCATGCGCAGGTGGTCCTGGGCGTAGGTGAAGTCGGCGTCCTTGAGGGTTTCGGCGTTGAGGCCGGTGTAGACGTCGCCCTTGAATGCCAGCAGGGCTTGTTTGGCGTTGGCGGGGGTGAAGGCGGGGGTCCAGCTGCCGAAGCGTGCGGCGTTGAGGCCGCCGATTTTGTCGGAGACGTGCATCAGTTCGCTGATTTGCGCCGGGCTGAGTTCGCGCAGTTGTTCGATCAGCTCTTGGGAGTGGTCGAGGTATTGCGGCTGGGTGAAGCGCGGGGTGACCGGCTTTGACTCGAAATCGAGGGTTTTGGCGGGGGAAATCACCGTCAGCATGAAGTCGTCTCCTTTAATCGTGGGGGGATTCTAGGGGGTAGGGCGGTTTGACTCCACCTATGATGGTGATAGATAGCTGTGCGGTCGTTGGGGGGCATATCCGTTTCTGCGGTTACGGCGGCTTATGGTTTCGCTCTTACAGCGAGTCACTTTGCAAAAGCGTTCAAAAGTGAGCCGCTGTAAGAGCGGAACCAATACAAGCCATCACTCAAATAACGCATATACACACCAACCCAATAGCGCCCCCACACGATCGGCTATAGTGCCCGACGACTCTGGAAAGGGAGACCCTTCGTGCGAATTGCGCTTTTACTGTCAGCCTGGCTCATCTGCCTGGGCGCCCAAGCCGCCCCCGTGGACGTCGCCACCCTGGACCGCGGCACCTGGCCCGAACGCCTCAGCAGCCCCGCCCTGTTCGACGTCGCCTCACGCGCAGAAATCCTGATGTTCGCCCACACCCTGCTCGCCAGCGAATCCCTCGACGAGCCCGCCCTCAAGCAGCGCCTGGGCCTGAAGATCATCAACCAGGCCTCGATCGACGACCTGCGCCGCCAACTCTGGCAACGGCTACTGGAAAACTACACCTTCGCCCAACAAAGCTGCGAACAGGACGCCTCCTTCTGCTACCTGGTGGAAAACATGGACGACCTGCGCGAACAAGCCGCCAAATTCGAAGTCAGCGACAACTCCTTCTATATAGGCTGGGCCGGCCCCAGCCGCGCATTCCACGAGCGCTACCTGGATGAACAGTTGCGCAAGGCCGCCCTGTTCCCCCAGATCAGCAGCGAAATCGCGCGCTTCGGCGATCACGAACGCAACGGCGACGAACTCAACGACCGGATGTTCCTGCTGACCTTCGACAGCGGACCGTCCCCGGTCAGCGGCAATACCGACTGGCTCGCCGACTACCTGCGCAAACAGAAAATGCACAGCCTCTTCTTCGTGCTGGGCAACAGCCTGCAAACCCGCGTCGAGAAAAGCTCGGCCACCGATGTGCAGGCGCTGTACCAGGGCCAGTGCGTCGGCATCCAGGGCTGGCAGTACCGCTCCCATAGCCACTGGGTCGACTGGCAGTCGTCCATCACCCGCAGCGCCTCCCTGGCGCAAAACCTGATGCCGGAAAACTACTTGCCGCTGTTCCGCCCGCCGTACGGTCAGCGCCGGTCCGACAGCCAGGGATTTTTCCAGTCACAAGGGCTGCAAGTGGCCTTGTGGGACATCGACTCGGAAGACGAACCCGGCAAGCTCAAGGCTGATGAGTCGGCGAACCGCGTGCTCACACTGATGCTGTTGTGGCGGCGCGGGGTGATCGTCTTCCACGACACCCAGGACAAGGCGCGCATCGCTTTACCCTGGCTTTTACACGCCACGGCAGAAAGTGGACTCGGCTGGCAGGATTGCCGCGAAGCGTTTCGCTGAAAAAGCACGAAAAGCCCGGCCCTGTTGGGGCTGAGGTTTTTCAGGGGGGAATTTGGGAGGTATTTCGATACAGGCGGACTTCCGACTTTAACGGTGCAATGCCGGCGCGCCTAGTGCTATTCGTCATCCTGAAAAATAAACTTCAAAAAAGCGTCAAAGTGCTTTTTCCTGTCATGTGTTTTGCGGTATTACGAAGACAGACAGCCGAAACCTGCAACACAGGTGGCGTCTTCCAAGACACCTCTTGTGTGCACCGCACTTGACGCCCCTCAAGTGCGTTCGACGGTCGAATCGAGGCGCAGCACTGTCGCGGTATTGCGTCGACTGGCTCCCACAAAGGTGACCGAGTATGGATGATCATGGACGTAACCCTTCTTCCGACCAGCCAATCCTTTATGTGCTTGATACCAATGTACTGATTCACGATCCAAACGCACTGCTCAACTTCGAAGAACACCACGTCGCCATCCCGATGATCGTGCTTGAGGAGCTCGACAAACTCAAAAGCGGGCACCACAGCGTTGCCGCCGAATGCCGCCAGGCCATCCGCCTGATCGACAAGACCCTCGGCGAAGCCTCCCCCGACGACGTCGAGGTGGGCGTACCGATCCAGCGTGGCAAAGGCGGGCCCAAGGGCTTGCTGTCGATTCTGATGAGCAAGCGCAGCGAGCCCAACAGCCTGCTGCCGGAAAATCTGAACGACAACAAAATCATCAACCAATTGATCGACCTGCACGCACGCGACAAGGACCTGCGCCTGGTGCTGGTGACCAAAGACATCAATATGCGCCTCAAGGCACGAGCGTGTGGGATCGCTGCCGAGGACTACAGTACCGACCAACTGGTTGACGACGTGTCGATGCTGTCTCGTGGTTATCACACCATGACCGGCTCGTTCTGGGATCGCGTCAGCAAGGTCGAAACCCGTCAGGACCATGGCCGCACCTGGCACCAGGTACAGCTGATCGACAACCTGCCGGCTGTGCACATCAACGAATTCATCATCGACGAACAGGGTTTTGTGGGCTGGATCAAAGAGATCCAGGTCGACAAGCTGCTGATCCTCGACCTGCATCAGGAACCCCTGTTGCACCAGGAAGCCTGGGGCCTGAAACCGCGTGATATCTACCAGAGCCTGGCGCTGTATGCCTTGCTTGATCCGGACATCCACCTGGTCAACCTGACCGGCGCCGCAGGTTCGGGGAAAACCATCCTCGCCCTGGCCGCCGCCATCGAACAGACCATGGTTACCAAACGCTATCGCCGCATCATCGCCACCCGCAGCGTGCAGGGCCTGGACCAGGAAATCGGCTTCCTGCCCGGCACCGAAGCGGAAAAAATGGAGCCGTGGCTGGGGGCGATCACCGACAACCTCGAAGCCTTGCACATGGATGACGAAAACACCCATGGCAGCGTCGACTACATCCTCAGCAAAGTGCCGTTGCAGTTCAAATCCCTCAACTACATTCGAGGTCGCAGCTTCCAGCAGAGCCTGATTTTGATCGATGAATGCCAGAACCTCACGCCGCACCAGATGAAAACCATCATCACCCGTGCCGGCGCCGGTTCCAAAGTGGTGTGCCTGGGCAACCTGGCACAGATCGACACCCCTTACCTGTCCGCGACCAGCTCCGGGCTGACTTACCTGACGGAACGCTTCAAGGACTTCCCGAACGGCGTGCACATTGCGCTGCAAGGTGTCCCTCGCTCGATTCTGGCCGAATACGCCGAATCTCACCTGTAACCACGGTCAATGTGGGAGCTGGCTTGCCTGCGATAGCATCACCTCGGTGTAACTGACATACCGAGGTGCCTGCATCGCGGGCAAGCCTGACTCCCACAAAAGCCCGCTCCCACATTTGATCGGCGTTGGGTTTACAATCGGGGCTCCTGATCAGGAGTATCCCTGTGCTGACTCATCTCGATTCCCAAGGTCGCGCCCACATGGTCGACGTCACTGAAAAAGCCGTGACGTTCCGTGAAGCCGTGGCCGAAGCGCGGGTGCGCATGTTGCCCGAGACCCTGAAAATGATTGTCGACGGCGCCCACCCCAAGGGCGACGTGTTTGCCGTGGCCCGTATCGCCGGGATCCAGGCCGCAAAAAAAACCAGTGATCTGATTCCCCTGTGCCACCCGTTGATGCTCACCGGGGTCAAGGTCGAGCTCAGTGCCGATGGCCTGGACGCGGTGCGCATCGTCGCCCGCTGCAAACTCTCCGGGCAGACCGGCGTGGAGATGGAAGCGTTGACCGCGGCCAGTGTTGCCGCCCTGACGATCTACGACATGTGCAAGGCCGTGGACCGTGGCATGACCATCGAAACCATTCGGCTGCTGGAGAAACTCGGCGGCAAGAGCGGGCATTTCAAGGCGGACCAGGCATGAGCATCAACGTACTGTTTTTTGCGCGCTACAGCGAAGCGATTGGCCTGGACTCCCTGGAGATGGAAGGTGACTTCGCGACGGTCGACGCTGTACGCCAGGCATTGGCCGGTGACCCGGAATTCGCAGTGCTCAATGAGGCCAGCCTGATGTGCGCTCGTAACCAGGAACTGTGCGACCTTGAAGAGCCGCTGCAAGCTGGCGACGAAGTGGCATTCTTCCCGCCCGTGACCGGAGGCTGACCATGGCGATTCGGGTGCAGGCCGAGGCGTTTGATCCCGGCGCCGAGGTCAATGCGATGCATGCGGCCAATGTGGGCGTAGGCGCGGTGGTGAGTTTTGTCGGCTATGTGCGCGACTTCAATGATGGCCTGGATGTGGCGGGGATGTTCCTCGAACACTACCCGGGCATGACTGAAAAGGCTCTCGGCAAAATCGTCGTGGAGGCCGAGCAACGCTGGCCGCTGCTCAAGCTGGAAGTGTTGCATCGCATTGGCGCCCTGGAGCCGGGTGAGCCGATCGTGTTTGTTGCGGCGGCCAGTGCCCATCGTCAGGCGGCGTTCGATGCCTGCGCCTTTGTGATGGACTACCTGAAGACCCGGGCGCCGTTCTGGAAGAAGGAAAACACCAGCGAAGGGCCACGCTGGGTGGAAGGGCGCGACAGCGATCACGCAGCCGCTGACCGCTGGAAATAACGTGTGGCGAGGGAGCTCCCTCCCCACAGCAAGCTCCCCCGCCACACAGGTCAGGTCGAGGCGTGCAGCCGGTGTGGAGAAAGCATCGCTTCGGTCAACCCGAACGCCGCCAATGCATCCGGCAAAGGCTTGCCGCGCACCAGCGCCGCACTGGCCTGGCCCATCGCCGGAGACGTCTGAATCCCGTAGCCGCCCTGGGCCGCAATCCAGAACAATCCCTCCACCTGTGGATCGAACCCGCAGACCAGGTCCCCATCGCTGACGAAACTGCGCAAACCGGCCCAGGTCCGCGCAGGCCGGCGGATGCTCAGGGTGGTGGCTTCCTCGATGTGATAGATCCCCGTGGCGATGTCCAGCTCTTCCGGTTGCACGTCGTGGGGCTCCACCGGGTCGGCATTGGCCGGTGAGCCGAGGAACATGCCGGCGTCGGGTTTCATATAGAACGAACCATCGAGGGCCGCCAGCTCCGGCCATGCGTGGATGTTCAGCTCGGCGGGTGGAGAGAAGACGAACGCGCTGCGACGTTTGGGTTGCAGGCCGATTTTCTGTGCACCGGCCAACTCGCCGATATGGTCGGCCCAGGCGCCGGCGGCGTTGATGATCACCGGGGCGCTGAAGTGTTGTTGGGCCGTGCGCACTTGCCACAGTCCCTGACCGTCACGGGTCAGTTTCTGCACCTCACTGTCGGTGTGGATTTCTCCGCCATTGCGCCGAATGCCGCGCAGGTAACCTTGATAGAGCGCATCGGTATCGATGTCACACACGGTCGGGTCGTAGATCCCGCCATGGACTTTTTCCCGGCGCAGGATCGGCATCATGGACATCGACTCCTCGACGTCGAGCAGTCGCGTTTCTGGCACAAGGGCTTTGGCACTCAGGTACTGGCGCTGCAACTCACCGGGGTCGCCAATCAAGTCCACCAGCAATTCGCCCCGTGGGGTGAGCAAGGGGTGTTCGGCAAAGCCTGCGGGCGGCTGATCGAAGAAGGCGCGGCTGCCCAGCGTCAGCGCGCGGACCTGGGGCGTACCATAGGCGGCGATGTACAGGGCGGCGGAACGGCCGGTGGAGTGGTAACCCGGCATCGACTCGCGTTCCAGCACGATGACGCGGGCATGGTGTGACAGCCAGTAGCCGGCGGATGCGCCGGCGATGCCACCGCCGATGATGAGGTAGTCGGCCTGGTTCATGTGTTCCTCCTGGATTTGAAAATGCTGAAACCAAATGTGCAGGCTTGCTTGCTCCTCCACAAGCCCGCTTTCACATTTATATTCAGCCTGGCGATAAAGCAGGAAATCGCTATTTCCTTTTGACCTGAAAATTCCGGAAAAACTGTTATTTCTAACAGTAGGCGGTCCCTTCTATAAAGCGCTTACTTGCATCAGGCCGGTACAAGATGTGGCGTTGATGATAACTGTTCTCTATGTTGGATAAGGAGAAGGAAATGAAAGCGGAAGATCCCAATGTTCGTTTAAAAACGTTTGATATTGAATTTCCTCGCGATGGTGGCAATGTAGTTAATAATGAGGTGTATCTGGGTGGCAAACAGCAATGTCAAGTCAATATAATTGTCCAAAAGGAGAGGAGAAACGCTGAAGGTATATGGGAGCTGGCAGCCTTTGAGGCGACGGAGCTTGAAAGTGCCACGGTGGTTGAGTATTCCACAAACCCAGAAGCGACAATTCCGGCCGGATGGTATTGTGATACAAAAAGGAACGAATTTAACATGGGTCGGTGGTCGGGGGTGCTTGAGGAACCCAGCATGGCTACAGCCCCTTCTAACCCTATTATTCAGCCGATGCCCGGTATTGGTCCGCTCGAAAATGAGAAGCGATACCTGAGGTGTGATCTGAGATCAAGTGGTAATCAGCAGTTTATGGCAAAAATTACGGTGGGACGTAAAACATATACAACTAATATGGAGAGAGATAATGTTAATTATCAATCATCTGTCACTGTTAAGTGTCAAGAGCCCTATACATTGTCTGCTGAGCGGCTCGATCATTGGGCTGATACCGACGCCTTTTCAGTGCAGGGTGTGGATGTGGATATTTATTATTGGACGCCCCCCCTTGGGTTGAGATTTGTCGAGAATATACCTCCGACTGATCCCGTAAAATTAAAAGATTCATCTGTTCAGGGGGATCACTTTGATATTTACTACACTCGGGACATTGGGCACGGTATTAGACAGATCGGCGGTGTCATACGGGGTAATACTGTTGGAAACATCACAATGAATAGCCTGCTGAAAAAATCTTCAGGGGGAAATGACCCAATTCCTGCGAACAAGCGCAATACCATCATGCGTGCTGCGCGAGTCAAGGCCTGGTTGGATAACCCCAACACCGATCAACAAGGGGCCAGTATTTGGACAATGGTCGATAGTTATGGCTGCTCGCATCACTATTACCTGACCGAGACCGACAATTACAATGTGATGGTGCTGCGCGCCACTTCAAAACCCTGACGTTCCAGGCATTTCATCCCCTCTCCAAGTGCGAAGCGGTGGACCTATGGACATCTATTCGAACGCGTTTAATTTCAGTGCCCACCTCGGCGGTTCGGTTGACCTGCGTACCGGGCAGTATGGGTGTCTGATTCGTTTGGCAGTCTTGAGCCCAAAAGGGCCGTTAGAGGTCAGTCGAGAGATTGCCTTGGCGTTCTCGATGATGGATACCCGCAACAGTGGCTACGGTAAAGGCTGGAGCTTGTCGAATACCGAATTTGACCCGAACAGCTTCAAGCTTACGCTACTCAACGGTGAACAATATCTAACCCAAGGGCTGCCGTCCGTAGGGGACAATGCTGTTATTACCGACCATAAGTTGAAGGACCTCACCATAAAACGGGTTGCGCAAAATACGCTGCACGTAATTTACAAGGATGGCACTGTCGAAATCCTGCGTCCCCTCAGCATTCCCGGTCCCTATAAGATCAGTGCCATCCAGTTCGAAAATGGCGAGCGGCTGACCTTCCGGTATGGCGGTAATAACTTATTGCAGAGCATTGTTGACGATAAAGAAACCGACCTGTTGATGTTGAAGTATTCCGCCGGATCGCTGGTAACCGCCGATACACTAATTGATGGTAATCGTTATGCCCGTACGCGATTTGAATATACTCATATCGACAATCAACTGACCAAGGTCACGGTTCCTTATGACTTGGCAGGGCCAGTCGCAAGTGAGGCCTATTCGTTTCAGTACCTCAGGTTGCCTGATGCAATGGTAGCTATTTCGCAGGTTATGAAACCCATGGGGGGGCAGGAGATAATTCGGTATAACTCAAATGGGCATCAATACGATGCCCGTTTGTATATTCCGGTCGTCACCTACTGGGAGCAAAACCCCGGACGCGGGCAGCCCTCTGTCGTCCGCTCTTATAACTACAGTCCCAACCGTAACTTCACGGGATATCCTCTTAATGGCGGATTTCGCCAGGGCCAGGATAATTTGTATCGGGTGGATAGCGAGTACGCTTATTGGGCGGAAGAAACTTACGTTGATAATAATGGCAAGCCCCTGCGGTCTACCCGCGCCACTTATAATCGTTTTCACCTGTTGACTGAGGAATTAATGCTAGCCAATGGCAGCCAGGTCAAAACCGAGACTGTCTACAATGAAGTTCGGGGCATCCAGTTTCCAAATCAGCCCGCCAATCTCCAACTTCCGAGCCGCATCACCAAGACCTTTGAGCTGTATCCCCAGGGTGGCAAACCCCCAAGGGCGGAAGTGGTCAGTATCACCACCGATGACTTCGGCAACGAACTAAGCCGCACCGAGGCCTCCGGCGTACGCACCGAATACACTTATTACCCGGTGACCGGCGAGCCCCGAAGATGCCCTGCCGACCCCCATGGACTCTTTCAACGTTACCTGAAGCTGGAAAAGCTTTTCCCGGCCAGATCGACCACTGCGGCTCGGACCACTGAACATTCCCACACCGACGTCTCGATAACGGGGGGCGGCTACTTCGTCATGCCGCTTGCCATCAACCTTGAAGGGGGCACCCATACGTCTTATACCTATCATTCTGTGGCCGCCAACACCGCCCTGCATGGTCGCTTGAAAAGCTCCACGACGACGATCGACAAACTCTCTCTGGTCTCCGATTTCACCTGCACCTTCAATGGCGACTCGATCACCGAAGTCCGGAGCTTGAAGGGGCGTGAGCCTGGTCAATGGCTCGAGTCCGCGCGCACGTGGTCACTGACCAATCAGCGTCTGCTCGACATGACACGTGATGCCGTCGGCAGCCTGGCGATGACGTACGATGTCAGTGGGCGGCTGACATCGGAAACCGCCGCGCCAGGCACGCTCCAGATGGCCCGACGTCGTTATGCCTATCACTTTTCGGCCGGGGCCAAGATGGCCCATTTGGTCACCACGGATGCACAAGGCACCGTGCTCTTCACGTATTTCGATGGCATGGGACGCCAGCTCTCTGCTGCGCAATCGCTTGATGGCATCGCGGACAATGACAGGCTTCTGGGTTCCTGGGCGTACGACGCACTCGGGCGGCTCGTGAAGCAAACCCGTCTGGATTATCTGGGTGATGGGCCGCGTACATTGAAAACCAGCCACGCCTATAACATTTGGGGCAACCCGTGGACGGTAACTCAACCCGATGGTCGGGTATTGATCGATGAATATGACCCGCTCCTCAACCGCCGGGTGACGGGGGTGCAAGGTGACGCGCAACTGGAAACCTGGTTCAACGAACACAATCAACCGGCACGGGTTGAGCGCGTGAGCGTTGGCGGTGCGCGCATTGTGGTGGAAACCCGTACTTATGACGGGCTGGGCCGCTGCACGGAGCGCATCGATGCCAGGAAGACCAAGACTGAATACGCCTATGACATTTTTGATCGTGTGGTGCGCAGCCTGGAAACCCCCTCCGACGGAACGCCGCCCCGTGAGCGGTTGACGACGTATGCGCTTGGCACCAGCGAGCCAATGGTGCGCACCCTCACCGTAGACAGCAAGCTGCTTGGCACGCGTGAATACGACAGCCTGGGCCGCGTCATTTCCCAAGCGCGTGGCAACGCAACAGCCACGACCTGGGAGTACAAGCCCAACCAGGTTGCGCCAGTGGCGGTGACTTCGCCGCGCGGTGATCGTCAAGAGTACGGTCATGATCCTGAGCTGGAGACATTAACGAGCGTCAAGATGGCAGGGCATGCACCGATAGACCTTGAGTACGACCCCATCAGTGGAGCGATGCGACAATCACTCACCGCCGGGCTCAAGCATGAGATGAGTTACGACGAGAACGGCTATCTCGCCAAGGAAGTCCAGACGCTGGGCAGCCAGCCCTTGACTAGCCTGACGAGTTATTCGCCGGGTGGGCGGCTGTTGCGGCACTCCGCGGCGGATGGGCAGCACAGTGACCTCGTATATGACCAGTTCGGACGCCTCCAACAGACCACCACCGGTTTCGTCCGCATGATCCGGACTTACGATAGTCTGGGCCGCCTTTCGGCGCGAACCCTCAATTATCAAATGCGTCTTACCGACTCGGTGACCTTTGACGCATGGGGGCGTGAGTCGGAACGCAAGCTGGAACAGGACGGTGCGCTACTGCAGAACATTGTCAGCACCTATTACGACGATGGCCTGCTGGCCACTCGCACGTTGAAAGACGCGAATGACGCCGTGGTCACGGGCGAGACGTTCACTTACGATGGTTATTCGCGACTCAAATCCTATGTGTGCGAGGGCACGCAATACCCGATGGATAAATTGGATCGGGCGATCAAGGAACAGCGTTTCAGTTATGACGGTCTCGATAATATGACTGAAGTGCGGACAACGTTTATCGATGGCAGTAGCGACCGCAGCGAGCGGTTTTTCCAGGGTAAGGACCCTGCCTGCCTGACGCACCTGACCCATACAAACCCGGTACGAAACCTGACCCTGAGCTATGACGCCGCCGGTAATTTGCAACAGGGCACCTTCGGTCGCGGTTTCACGTACAACGGTTTTGACCAGCTCACTGCTGTACAGACCGCCACAGACAAGTACAGCTACCAGTACGACGGCGAAGCACGCCAGGTGCTTGCTGCGCGAGGCAACGAAGCTCCCGTGATGCTGGCCTATGCCGGGGATCGGCTCGACACGCTGGCGCAGGTCAGCATGCGGGCACGTTACGTGCGCGACGGTGACCAGGTGGTGGCCTACCGAGATAGTGGTAATTACCAGAAACTACTGGTTCTTGACGGCGCTGGCAGCGTCCGCGGTGTGGTGGCACCGATCACGGACCAGGTGCGCCGGCATTACGCACCCTACGGTGACGCCAGGATCGAGTTGCGGGATGACGTGTCGCCCACGATGATGGAAATGCAATTGCCCGCCTACAACGGCGAGCGGCTGGACGTACCGGTCAACCTCTATCACCTGGGTAATGGGCGCCGTGCCTATGACCCCGAACTCATGGTGTTTCTCTCTCCTGATCCCCTCAGTCCTTTTGACGAGGGCGGGATCAACAGCTACGCCTATTGTGGCGGTGACCCGGTGAATTGGTCGGACCCCAGCGGCCTCTTCAGTTTTCCAACATGGGCCCGGTGGGCACTGACCGGTGTTGCACTGGGCATGTCGGTGGTCACCGCTGGGCTTGCAACCGCGGGCTTGCTCGCTGCCATCGGCGCTCAAGCCGCTGCACTGACCATTGCCGGCAAGAGCGCGCTGTTGGTAGCCTCAGGCGCGGCCTCGGTAGGTGGGACGTTGGGGATTGCCGCACTGAGCGTTGAGGCGGTCGACAATCAGATGGGCTGGGATCGCTCCAGTCAAATCAACGTCCTGAACTGGGCATCGCTGACCTTTGCAGCGGTGGGTGTCGCGGCCAGTTTAGGGGGCGCAGGCATAGCGGCGACGGGCGCTTCCCGGGCGGTTGAAGTCGCCGCAAGCCCGGCGGTCCGAAGCTTCAGTCTATTGAGTTCCCAAGCAAGGGCCGGATTGCAGGCCGCTGGCAAGTTGCTGACCGGTGCTTCTTACAAGTTCTTCAATGACATTACGCTGCCAAGCCAAGCCTGGGGGGTGACGCGTTTTGGCTTGCGCGTGGTCAATCTGTACCGCTCGGTCGACGGTCGGATCAGAAAGCGCCAGCCGGCAGCGCCTATCGGGGGCGATGCCGAGAACTTGCAGCAGCCACTGGGGCAGCCGCAACCCCAGCCTCAGGCCCATCGCCTTGTCGATATGTCGGGCAGCAGCTTCACTTTCCATGAGGCCTTTTCGCAGGAGGCCTCGCGTGTTCGCCAACCCATCCTGGCCGAATGGAATTCGGCCTGAGGTCTTCCAGCTTAAGGGCGTTTGCGCTCCACCGGACGCAACAAATGCGTCGGCGGCGTTTCGCAGCTGATCTTGCGGCCCAGCAAGGTTTCGATCGACGGCAACTGATACGAGTCGTCTTCACCGGCAAAGCTGATGGACACGCCCGCCGCGCCCGCGCGGCCGGTACGGCCAATCCGGTGCACGTAGTCGTCCGGCACTTCCGGCAGGGTGAAGTTGATCACGTGGCTGATGCCATCGATGTGAATCCCGCGTCCGGCCACGTCGGTGGCCACCAGCACGCGAATCTTGCCTTCGCGGAAACCTTCCAGGGTCTTGATGCGCTTGTGCTGCGGCACGTCGCCGGACAGTTGCGCGGCATTCACGCCATCACGCACCAGCCGTTCTTCGATGCGGCGCACTTCATCCTTGCGGTTGGCAAACACCATGACCCGCTCCCAACCGTTGTCGTTGACCAGGTTGTAGAGCAGCTTGTATTTGTCGGCACCGGCCACGGCATAGATATGCTGTTCGACGTTCTCGCTGGCGACGTTGAGTGCCTCGATCTCGACGATGGACGGGTCGGTGGTCCACTGCTTGGCGAGGTTCATCACGTCTTCGGTGAAGGTCGCGGAGAACAGCAGGGTCTGGCGCTCGTTTTTCGGCGGGGTCTGGCGAATGATCTGACGCACTTGCGGGATGAAACCCATGTCGAGCATGCGGTCGGCTTCGTCCAGCACCATCACTTCGACCATGTCCAGGTGCACGTCGCCGCGCTGGTTGAAGTCCAGCAAGCGCCCCGGCGTGGCCACCAGGATGTCGCAGTGGCGCGCTTCCAGGTGCTTGAGCTGCTTGTCGAAGTCCATCCCGCCAACAAACGTCATCACGTTGAGGCCGGTGTACTTGGTCAGGTCGGCGGCGTCCTTGGCGATCTGTACCACCAGCTCCCGGGTCGGGGCGATGATCAGTGCGCGGGGTTCACCCATGTAGCGCTCTTTTGGCGGTGGGGTCTGCAACAACTGCGTAATGATCGAGATCAGGAACGCAGCGGTCTTGCCGGTACCGGTCTGGGCGCGACCGATGGCGTCTTTGCCGGCGAGGGTGAAGCCCAATACTTGCGCCTGGATCGGCGTGCAGTACGGGAAACCCAGGTCCTGGATGGCGTGCATCAGTTCCGGGGCGAGTTTGAAATCATGAAAGCGGGTTTTGCCTTCCTGGGGTTCGACGGCGAAGTCTTCCAGTTTCCAGGGAATAACCACAGGTTTGGGCGCGCGTTCACGGCGCGGCTTTTCCTGGCGTGGCTCCTGGCGTGGTTGGTCGGCGGCTGGCTCTTCAGCGACGTTAACCGTGGCGGGTGTGGTCACCGGCTCTTTTTTTGGCGAGGCTACAGGTGCGGTCCGGCCAGGCTGCTGGCCGTCATTGCGGCTGCCTTGAACGTGGGCGGGGGCACTGGAACCTGGCGCGAGCTGCTCAGCCTCGCTTTTACCGAACATCTTCTTGAGTGCTTTGAGCACGGTCATCTCATCAATTGGTTAAGGAATGTACGCCGGCCAGTGTAATGCAAGAATCGGGCGCGGCGTAGTGCGTTGGTCATGCGGCTACACAATGGGTGGTTTTCAGCCCAGGCGGGCGGCCAACCAGTCACCGATATCGTGTATCTCCTGGGGTAACACTTCGTGGCCCATTGGGTATTCCTGCCATGCCACGGTGACACCGCGCGACTTCAAATGCTCATAGGCGCTGCGACCCATGGCGTTCTGCACCACGTCGTCGTATTCGCCGTGCAGGCACAGCGCCGGAATCCGTTGCTGGCTGGCCGATAATTCGAGTTCGTCACCGAAAGTGGGAGCGTAGGTGGAAAGGGCAATCACGCCACCCAAAGCACCCTGCCATTTCAGGAACGCGGTGTGGAACACCACGGCGCCACCCTGGGAAAAACCGGCAAGGAAAATCCGCGAGGCGTCTATCCCGCTGCTTTTTTGTTCCTTGATCAGGTCGGTAACCATTTTTGCCGAGGCTTCCAGCTCTTCAACACTGATGGAACGCGCCGGGCTCATGGCCTTGATGTCGTACCAGCTCGGCATCTCGTAGCCGCCATTGATGGTCACCGGGCGTGTCGGCGCCTGGGGCAGGACAAAGCGCGTCGACAGGAGTTTTTCCTGCAGGGCTTCGGCCACGGGCAGGAAGTCGTAGCGATCGGCACCCAGGCCATGCAACCAGATTACGCAGGCGTCTGCGGGCTTGGCGGGCTGAAGAATCAAGGGTTCGGTCATGTCTGCTCCATATATGTGCGTGCGCTCCGATTGAGTGCGTCGGAACGGTGCGCGACGGGTTGATCTGTTAAGAGAATGTCGCAAGGTTGAATCTTTTGCTCTTGACCATGGGCTGAAACGACTCAGCCATCAGTCTGGTACGGGGCTTGCTATGTGAAACCCGATGTCAAGGCTCACCCCAGGCGGTAACACTATCAGTGACTGGCGCCTGTGGGATAGCAACTGGACTTAAAGCAAAAACCTCATGCTGTTTGACCCCAAAAAAAGCCAACACGGGTCGATGTCGCCTCATAAGGGTGCGGTGGGGTTCGAGCTCCGACACAACAAGAGCAAAACTGGAGGTTTGAATGAAGGTATTGAAATCCACCCTGGCCATCGTGACCGCGGCTACCGTACTGGGTGTCAGTGGTTTCGCCCAGGCTGGCGCCACTCTGGATGCCGTACAGAAGAAAGGCTTTGTGCAGTGTGGCGTGAGCGACGGTCTGCCGGGCTTCTCGGTGCCGGACGCCAGCGGCAAGATCCTCGGGATCGACGCTGACGTGTGCCGTGCTGTTGCCGCTGCCGTATTCGGCGACGCAACCAAGGTCAAATTCAGCCAGTTGAATGCCAAGGAGCGTTTCACCGCGCTTCAGTCTGGCGAAGTCGACATCCTGTCGCGCAACACCACCATGACCAGCTCCCGCGATGCCGGCATGGGCCTGAAATTCCCGGGTTTCATCACCTACTACGACGGTGTTGGTTTCCTGGTGAACAACAAGCTGGGCGTTAAAAGCGCCAAGGAACTGGACGGTGCAACCATCTGCATCCAGGCCGGTACCACCACTGAGCTGAACGTTTCCGACTACTTCCGCGCCAACAACCTGAAGTACACCCCGATCACGTTCGACACCTCCGATGAAAGCGCCAAGTCGCTGGAATCCGGTCGTTGCGACGTACTGACCTCCGACAAGTCCCAGCTCTACGCACAGCGCAGCAAGCTGGCTTCGCCGAAAGACTACGTGGTACTGCCGGAAACCATTTCCAAAGAACCACTGGGCCCTGTCGTGCGTAACGGCGACGACGAGTGGCTGGCCATCGTGCGCTGGGTTGGCTACGCCATGCTCAACGCCGAAGAAGCCGGTATCACCTCCAAAAACGTCGAAGCTGAAGCCAAGTCCACCAAGAACCCGGACGTTGCCCGTCTGCTGGGTGCTGACGGCGAATACGGCAAAGACCTGAAAGTGAAGAAGGACTGGGTCGTACAGATCGTCAAGCAGGTCGGTAACTACGGCGAAGTGTTCGAGAAAAACCTCGGCAAGAGCACGCCTCTGGAAATCGATCGTGGCCTGAACGCTCTGTGGACCAACGGTGGCATTCAATACGCACCACCTGTGCGCTGATCGCTGATGGTTCTATCACCCGGTGGGCCAACCGCCGGGTGATGTTCTGTTCCATTATTTCTGGGGCACTTAATGCAAAATCAAATCGGCGCACCAAAACAGAAGCTCAGCTTCAGTGATCCAAAAGTGCGTGCGTGGCTATTCCAGATCATCACGATTG
Source organism: Pseudomonas sp. P7779 (assembly GCF_013386315.1). Classification (NCBI taxonomy): domain Bacteria; kingdom Pseudomonadati; phylum Pseudomonadota; class Gammaproteobacteria; order Pseudomonadales; family Pseudomonadaceae; genus Pseudomonas; species Pseudomonas sp. P7779. The sequence continues at coordinate 16,568 of NZ_JACARZ010000064.1, forward strand.
TGGCGGTGGTCTCGTTGGGCTGGTACCTGTTCAACAACACGCAAACCAACCTTCAACACCGGGGCATTACCTCGGGTTTCGACTTTCTTGAGCGCAGTGCCGGCTTCGGCATCGCTCAGCACCTGATCGACTACACCGAATCGGACAGCTATGCCCGGGTCTTTGTGATCGGTCTGCTCAACACCCTGCTGGTGACGGTGATCGGTGTGGTCCTGGCGACCATCCTCGGGTTCATCATCGGTGTGGCGCGCTTGTCGCCCAACTGGATGATCAACAAGCTGGCCACGGTGTATGTGGAAGTGTTCCGCAACATTCCGCCGCTGCTGCAAATCCTGTTCTGGTACTTCGCGGTATTCCTGACGATGCCGGGGCCGCGCAACAGCCACAACTTCGGCGACACGTTCTTTGTCAGCAGCCGTGGCCTGAACATGCCCGCCGCGTTGATGGCGGAGGGTTTCTGGCCGTTTGTGATCAGCGTCGTGGTGGCAATCATCGCCATTGTGCTGATGGCCCGTTGGGCAAATAAACGCTTTGAAGCCACCGGTGTTCCGTTCCACAAGTTCTGGGCCGGCCTGGCGCTGTTGGTGGTGATCCCTGCGCTGTGCGCTTTGGTGTTCGGCGCGCCGCTGCACTGGGAAATGCCCAAGCTGCAAGGCTTCAACTTCGTCGGCGGCTGGGTACTGATTCCCGAGTTGCTGGCGCTGACCCTGGCCCTGACCGTGTATACCGCGGCGTTTATCGCCGAGATCGTGCGTTCAGGCATCAAGTCCGTCAGCCACGGCCAGACCGAAGCGGCGCGTTCCCTCGGGCTGCGCAACGGTCCGACCCTGCGCAAGGTGATCATCCCGCAAGCCCTGCGCGTGATCATTCCGCCGCTGACCAGCCAATACCTGAACCTGGCGAAAAACTCGTCGCTGGCCGCCGGTATCGGTTACCCGGAAATGGTTTCGCTGTTTGCCGGCACGGTGCTCAACCAGACCGGCCAGGCCATCGAGGTTATTGCCATCACCATGAGCGTGTACCTGGCGATCAGCATCAGCATTTCCCTGCTGATGAACTGGTACAACAAGCGCATTGCGCTGATCGAGCGGTGAGGAAACCTGCATGAGTACGCATACTTTCAAACCTGATATGCCGCCACCGAACAAAGTGTTCGGGCCGATGGCATGGATGCGCGCCAACCTGTTTTCCAGCTGGCTCAACACCCTGCTGACATTGCTGGCGTTCTACCTGATCTACCTGGTCGTGCCGCCGATCCTGCACTGGGCGATCCTCGATGCAAACTGGGTCGGTACCACCCGCGCCGACTGCACCAAGGAGGGCGCCTGCTGGGTGTTTATCCAACAGCGCTTCGGGCAGTTCATGTACGGCTACTACCCCGGCGACCTGCGCTGGCGTGTCGACCTGACCGTGTGGCTGGCCATCGTGGGTGTGGCGCCGCTGTTCATCTCGCGCTTCACGCGCAAGGCGGTCTACGGCCTGAGCTTTTTGGTGGTGTACCCGATCGTTGCCTACTTCCTGCTGCACGGCGGGATCTTCGGCATGACCAACGTGGCCACCAGCCAGTGGGGCGGCTTGATGCTAACCCTGGTGATCGCCACCGTCGGCATTGCCGGGGCCTTGCCGCTGGGCATTGTGCTGGCGTTGGGTCGGCGTTCGAACATGCCGGCGATTCGTGTGGTCTGCGTGACCTTCATCGAGTTCTGGCGCGGCGTACCGTTGATCACGGTGTTGTTCATGTCGTCGGTAATGTTGCCGCTGTTCCTGCCGGAAGGCATGGGCATCGACAAATTGCTGCGGGCCTTGATCGGCGTGATCCTGTTCCAGTCGGCCTATGTAGCCGAAGTGGTGCGCGGTGGCTTGCAGGCGATTCCCAAGGGCCAATACGAGGCTGCGGCCGCGATGGGCCTGGGTTACTGGCGCAGCATGGGCCTGGTGATTTTGCCCCAGGCACTGAAGATGGTGATCCCGGGCATCGTCAACACGTTTATCGCGTTGTTCAAGGACACTAGCCTGGTGATCATCATCGGCCTGTTCGACCTGCTCAACAGCGTCAAGCAAGCCGCCGCCGACCCGAAATGGTTGGGCATGGCCACTGAAGGCTACGTGTTCGCCGCCCTGGTGTTCTGGATTTTCTGTTTTGGTATGTCCCGCTATTCCATTCATTTGGAACACAAGCTGGACACAGGCCACAAGCGTTAGGAGTTTTGTGATGAGTGAAGCGATCAAACAGCCTGTGAGCCCTGAAGGCATTATTCAGATGCAGGGCGTCAACAAGTGGTACGGCCAGTTCCACGTGTTGAAAGACATCAACCTGAACGTCAAGCAGGGCGAACGTATCGTGCTGTGCGGGCCGTCGGGTTCCGGCAAGTCCACCACCATCCGCTGCCTCAACCGTCTGGAAGAGCACCAGCAGGGCCGCATCGTGGTCGATGGCGTGGAACTGACCAACGACCTCAAGCAGATCGAAGCGATCCGCCGCGAAGTCGGCATGGTGTTCCAGCACTTCAACCTGTTCCCGCACCTGACCATCCTGCAGAACTGCACGCTGGCCCCGATGTGGGTACGCAAGATGCCCAAGCGCAAGGCTGAAGAAATTGCCATGCACTACCTTGAGCGCGTGCGTATTCCGGAGCAGGCCCACAAGTTTCCGGGGCAGTTGTCCGGCGGCCAGCAACAGCGCGTGGCGATTGCCCGTGCGCTGTGCATGAAGCCGAAAATCATGCTGTTCGATGAGCCGACCTCGGCGCTCGATCCGGAAATGGTGAAAGAGGTACTGGACACCATGATCGGCCTGGCGGAAGACGGCATGACCATGCTCTGCGTGACCCACGAAATGGGCTTCGCGCGCACCGTGGCCAACCGCGTGATCTTCATGGACAAGGGCGAGATCGTTGAACAGGCGGCGCCGAATGACTTCTTCGACAACCCGCAGAATGATCGGACCAAGTTGTTCTTGAGCCAGATTCTGCATTGATCCATGGGTAATGCTTGAAACAATAAACCCGGCCTGGTGCCGGGTTTATTTTTGCCATCAATCAAGTTGTCGTCAGGGTCTCGTGCTCTTTATGTACCGTATGCACGGAATTGCGAAGATCTGCGCCTTCACTCAGGATTTTTGCTTCGACCAGCAAGTGGGGGTGACGCTCAAGCAAACGCATCAGGACTACCAGGGATTTGGGGGGCAATACCTCACCGCGCTCGTAGCGAGATAAGGCGTTGTGGCCGCCACCCGATAGCAGTTGTACCGTTTCTTTTTGTGAAAGGTGCAGTTTGCGGCGTATGCGCTTCATCTCGGTGCCGACCATCTGCCTGAAACTGTGAACGATTTCATCGCAGTGGTCTGAATAGCGTTCCGCGTCTTCGGGGTCCAGGATCACCTCTCCACATGCCTGGCACTCCCATCCAGACAGATCGTCTATACGGCGATGCAAACCTTTGACTTCCGATGTTTCGCTACGTCCTGAGAAGTGATGCATTCCGTCATGCCTGCCGCAGCTGAAGCATTGCTCTGTTTTCATGGGTTTTTCTCCTTGAAGGAGATCACCGGAAGTTTACCATCCGTGCGGTAGGTCACCTTGATGTAGATCTCCAGATCATGTGAGTGAATGTGATACACATCTTGCCAAACTCGATGGTCGTCATGAGTGGTCATCGACTTGTACAACATCGTGTTTTTCAACTCGAAAATGACCGCCTGCATTTGTTCGATGCTTAAATCAAGATCCTCGCCGCAACGGCGTGCGCTTTGAGTAAATGCTTGCTTTCCAAGCCGCCTGACATCCGCCTTTATCACCGCCAGATCGTAATGAGGTGTGTACTTTTCCATAAGACACCTGAGTCCAATAATTACCCTCTGAGGGTAATTTTACCAATCGAAAATACTGCTCCTTTGCCTGCCCAAGAACCCTAGTGCGTTGCCTTTGTAGGCAACTCCGAATAGGCTGTGGGAAAATTCATCCTATGATTGGATGAAAGGACGAAACCCATGACAGACATCGCCCCCCTGATCAAACGCTCCCTCGTCGATCAAGCCCTCGAACAGTTGCGCCAGCGCATCACCCAAGGCGTATGGGCCATCGGCGAACGCCTGCCCACCGAGCCCGAGTTGTCTGCCGAGTTGGGGATCAGCCGCAACACCGTGCGTGAAGCCATGCGCGTATTGGCATTCTCCGGGTTGATCGAGATCCGCCAGGGCGACGGCAGCTATTTGCGCTCCATGACCGACCCGCTGGGAGCGATGAAAGCCTTGTCCCACTGCACCCTGGCTCAGGCGCAGGAGACGCGGCAGATTCTTGAAGTCGAGGCAGTCGGCTTGGCCGCGTTGCGCCGCACCGATGAAGACCTGGTCGCTTTGCGCGCGGCCCTCAACGCCAGCGGCGACCATTACCACGGTGATCTTGAGCACTACATCAGCTGCGACCTGGTGTTCCACAAACGCCTGGTGGACGCGGCCCACAATCCGGCCTTGAGCGAGCTGTATCAGTACTTCTCGAGCATTGTCGGCGCGCAACTGCGCCAGACCCTGAACATCCAGCCGCGCCGGCAAGCGGTATTCGACCTGCACGGCGCCTTGCTCGATGCCGTGGAGCAACAGGACCCGGAACGCGCCAAGGCCCTGTCCCGGCAGTTGATCAATGAACCTTGAACCCGAGACCACCATGCCCCGTTCAGAAAATGCCCTTGATGAACTGCTGATCGACGCCGAAGCCGATGACGATGAGGTCCAGCACAGCCCGCCGGTGGTAAGCCGTCTGTGGTTGTTGCTGTTGGGCCTGATCCTGGTGGCGCTGAACCTGCGCCCGGCGTTGTCGAGCATGGCGCCGCTGCTCGCTGAGGTCTCCCACAGCCTGGGTCTCTCGGCGGCCAAGGCCGGGTTGCTGACGACGCTGCCCGTCTTGTGCCTGGGCCTGTTCGCGCCACTGGCTCCGATCCTGGCCCGACGTTTTGGCGCCGAGCGGGTGGTGCTGGGCATTCTGCTGACCCTGGCCGGCGGCATCATCCTGCGCAGTTCATTCGGTGAGGCCGGGCTGTTCGCCGGCAGCCTGCTGGCGGGCGCGAGTATCGGCATCATCGGGGTGCTGTTGCCCGGTATCGTCAAGCGCGATTTCGCCAAACAGGCCGGCACCATGACCGGCGTGTACACCATGGCCCTGTGCCTGGGTGCAGCGCTGGCGGCGGGATCCACGGTGCCGCTGAGTCATTACTTCGGCGACAGCTGGAACATCGGCCTGGGGTTCTGGATTCTCCCGGCGTTGGTCGCGGCGTTGTTCTGGTTGCCGCAAGTTGGCCAGAAACACGGCGCGCACCAGGTGGCCTATCGCGTGAAGGGCTTGTTGCGTGATCCGCTGGCCTGGCAGGTGACCCTGTACATGGGCCTGCAATCCTCCCTGGCGTACATTGTGTTTGGCTGGCTGCCGTCGATCCTGATCGGCCGTGGCCTGAGCGCCACCCAGGCGGGCCTGGTGCTTTCCGGTTCGGTGATTGTGCAACTGGCCAGTTCCCTGGCTGCGCCCTGGTTGGCCACTCGTGGCAAGGACCAGCGCCTGGCCATCGTGGTGGTGATGGTGCTGACCCTGGGCGGCCTGTTCGGTTGCCTGTATGCACCGCTGGACGGTTTGTGGGGCTGGGCGATATTGCTGGGCCTGGGCCAGGGTGGCACTTTCAGCCTGGCGCTGACCTTGATCGTGCTGCGTTCACGGGACTCCCATGTAGCCGCCAACCTGTCGAGCATGGCCCAGGGCATCGGCTACACCCTGGCGTCCATGGGGCCGTTCGCGGTCGGGCTGGTGCATGACTGGACCGGTGGCTGGAACGCCACCGGCTGGATTTTCGCGGTGATCGGCCTGGGCGCGATCATCGCGGGGTTGGGCGCCGGGCGTGCGCGGTATGTCGGCGTGACCAGCGAAAAGGTCTAGAGGTACAGCACTTCCATAGTGCTGGAACCATCGATATGCACGTCGCTGCTGAGGTCGAGATTGTTCTTGGCAGCGATCACCGTATCGACCCTGACCAGGCTGCTCAGCGTCTGGAAGGCCGTCGGCCCGCTGGTGCTGCCGACGGTGTCGGTAAAGCCGAGAAAGCTGCGCGAACCGATGTCGATCGGGTTGCTGTTGGCGGTGCGCCAGGCGATGCCGCCGCTGGTGGACTCGGTGCCGTAAACCTCCGGCAGGCTGTCGATCACCGTCTGCTTGGGGTCGAAGGTCAGGGAGTACAGCCCGATCTTGTTGCCACTCGGGTCCAGGCCCAGCCCGTAGTAGATTTCGCTGTTGACGTTGGCGGTGCCGTCGCGGTTGTCGCTCATGCGCAGGGCGTAGCGAGTCGCTGCCTCGCAGTTGATGGTCACGCTCAGGTAGCGCACCGGCAGGCGTTTGCCGCGATCAATGTTCAACTCCTGTTGGGAAATCTTGCCGTAGTCGATCAGCCCGTTGCTCGACAGCGCCGGTGTACAGGCACTGGGAGTGAGCAAGCCGGTGACGCCAAGTTCGACACTGGAGGCTGCCGTGGCACCGCTGCTGAGGGTCAGCAGGGCAAGTGTTGCGAGAGAACGCTGGCGTAGGTGCATGACCATACTCCTTGATCAGAGGTAGATAATTTCAATCGTGCCCGAACCGTCGAGCAGTACTTCCGTACGCAGGTCCAGGCTGTTCATGGGGGACAGGACGGCGCGCACGCTGATCTGCCCACTCAGGTTCTGGATCGCGGTGGGGCCGGCATTGCTGCCGGGTAGAGCGGTAAAGCCGAGCAAACTGCTGCTGCCGATGGGAATGGGGTAGGCGCTGGAGCTGCTCCAGGCCACGCCACCGGTGGTGGAGTCGGTGCGATATACCTGGGGCAGGGCATCGGCGCGCAGGTCGAAGGGGTCGAAATAGAGGAAGTACCGGCCGATTTTATTACGGCTGTCGTCCACTCCCAGGCCGTAGGCGGTTTCGTCGATGCCGCCGGTGGCCGAGCCTTTGCGGTTGTCATGCATGCGCAAGGCGAAATGAGTCGGGCCGTCGCAGCCGATACTCAGCAGCAGGCTGCGGGAGACCAGCCCGGTTTCCTTGTCGGTGTTAAGGCTCCTGGACCACATACGGCCAAAGTCGATGATGCCGCCGTTGGACAGCGTGGTCTCGCAGGCCGCCGGAGCGAAGCCGGCTTGCAGCGACAACTCCCGTGCGCGGCCGCTGGCGACGGCGTCGATCAAGCCGCTGGCTTCCCAGGTCACCGCGTCGCGCACTTGCAGGGCGTCGGCCTGCGCCCAGGCATTGACCAGCAATTGCGCCGAGAAGCTGCTGCCGGTGGTCGGCGCACCGTCGCGCAACGGTACGATGGCCTGGTCGGGCCGCCAGTCGAGTGTCCTGCCCCTGGCACTGGGCGCCTGGCCTTGCCCGCTGGTCAACCCCAGTTCAACAGCCTGGCCGTCGAGTACCGCATCGCTGATGTGCACGCGGTAACTGCCACGCTCGGTAAAGCGGTAGCGCTCGGCGGTCCCGGCCAGGGCCCGGTAGAACACGTGCATATCGGTGGGCGTCGGGCAGTTCAGGTTGAGGCTCAGGCGGCGTTCTCCCAGCAGGATTTCTGTGCCGGGGTTGCGCTGCACGGCGCGGTTCATCACGCCGAAATCCAGGCGCGACTGGCTTAGGGTCAGTTGGCATTCGTCGGCGTGCGCCCGGCCCTGGACGATGGCGCCCAGGGCCAATCCCAGCAGTAACAATCGCTTCATCACAGTCTTCCTCATGGCATCACACAGCGGGCCGGGGCGGTTTCGAAATACACCTGCGGGTCGGCTTTTTCCGCGAGTTCAACCTGCAGTTCACAGCGGCTCATGCCCGGTGCCTTGACCCACAGGGGGCGTGGGTCCAGCACGTTCGGCAGGAACACCTGGCTGCCTTCCTGCACCAGGGTCACGAACTCGCCATCGGCGGTACTCACCGTGGCGCCACGGGGCAGTGGCGTACCGTGGTCGGTTGCCACCGTGAGCAAGGCGCGACGGGTCAGCGCCACGCCGAACTCCACGCGATCCACCGCGCCGCGCCCGGCGCTGATGACGGCCAGGCCGTTGCTGATATCGGCGTTGCGTGGCAGCGACTGGGTTTGCACTTCCACGGGGCTGCGCCCGTAGGCGGACACCTGCGGTACCACGGCCTGACCCTGGAAGTCGGTCCATACCGGGCCGCTGGGCGTGGTGAGCTTGACCCCGGCCATATCGCCGACAGACACCAGCGCAAAGGTGTCGCGCACCGGATAAGGCGAGAAGGTCACGCCACCGCTGTGGGCCACCACCGCACCGCGCACACCGCCCTGGTAGCTGGAGCGCTCGGCGTCAGAGCGGCTGTAGTTCATGTCCAGTTGTGCATAGCGCGGCAGATAGGACACGCCGAGGGTGGATTCCACTTGTTGGTCGCGGCTGTCGTGCTCGGCACTGACCCGGTAACTGAGTTGATCGTTGACCTGCTCGTTCACCCCCAGGCCGATGCGATGCTCGCCACCGGAGTTGCGCACCCAGGAGCGCCCACGCCGGTTCTCACCCAGTGGCACGCTCAGGTTCAGGTACACCGCGTTCTCGTTATTCTGCCGGCCGCTGACCTGCCACTCGGCACTGGCCGACAGCGACACGCCGCGCACGCTGGTGCCCCATGAAGCCAGGGCACGGCTGCTGTTTTCGCCGTTGAACGTGGTGGTGCGCGACAGGCCGGCATTGAAGGCGCCCAGCCATGGATGGGCCCAGCCCAGGGCCAGGCTCTGCTGGTCGCGATAGCGGGTGAGGCGACCCTCGTCGTCCCGTGAGTCGTAGTAGGCGGCGTCTTCCAGCTCCCGGTAGCCCATGGTGCGGTGGGAGGCGCCGGCGGTGATCGACCATTGCCGGCCCAGGCGCTGGGACAGGCTCAGGTCGGTCTGTACGCCGCGTTCACCCAGGCGTTGGGCATCGGCAATCTGGGTCGACAGTTGTACCTGGCCGTCTGGCCACGGCAACAGGCCGAGGCTGGCACCCGTGGCACGGTAGTCTTCGGCGGCAAGCGCGCCGGCTCCCAGGCTCAGGCGCGGGTTCAAGGCGCCGCTCCAGCCGCCACTGATCACCCACGGATCGTCGCCGCGCGTATCGCCGATATTGCGCACCCGGCCCGCCCCCAACGAGTAACCCGGGGCTGGCAAGCCGATGCCGAGCATCGCCGCCGGCACGGTGAAGCGTCGCTCTTCGCCGGTGCTTTCCTTGACCGTCACTTCAACGTCGGAGCGTGTGTTCAGGCGCCTCACGTCGGTCAGCGAGAACGGCCCGGCCGGCACCACCGTGGAGTGAATCAGCGCGCCGTTCTGGCGCACTTCCACCTGGGCCGGGCTGTTGGCGATGCCGCTGATGGTCGAGCCCTGTTCCTGGTCCTGCAGGGCCTGTTCGGTAAACAGCTGCATACCGGTGATCTGCGCGGATGACAGCACCGGGTTGTAGAGGTTGATCTGCCCGGCCTGCAACACCGCCTGCTGCTCGGCGAAGGTGCGCTGGGCATAGGCTTCCAGGTGGGTACTGCGGGACCGGGAGTCTTGCCAGGTCTGGACCTGGCGGCTGCGCACGATCCAGTCGCCCGCGTTGAAGCCCAGCTCGGTATTGGCCGAGCCGAAGCGGCTGGCGTCGTCGCCATAACGGTTGTACAAACCGGTGAGGTCGTAGTTGAGCAAGCCGGCGAACCCTCCGGTTTCATAACCGGACAGCTCACGTTGGCGCGGGCGCAGAGCATCGGTGGGCACCATCAGGCTCACGCTCAGGCTGGCGGGGTCTTGCTCCACCACGGTTTGCGGGTATTCGCCGAGGAAGTCATGGCAGCGGCTGTCGGCCAGCGGGGCCGGTATCACCAGGTCGGCGGCGTCCAGCAGCGGGCGGTCGAAGCACAGCGCGCCCTGGCTGTCGAACTGCACATCGAGGCGGCCACGGCGCTGGCCGTTCACCGTCAGGCTCACGGCGTGGCGGCCGCTGGTGTAGCGCGGTGCGTGCAGCAACAGGTAGGCCAGTTCCGGGTCGATACCGCGCTGGTGCAGGGTTTGCGCGTCGAAGGCGTCGCCCCAGGCATCGGCCGACAGCAACGCCATGGTCAGTGGCAGCGCGGCCCGCATCCGGGCGGGGCGTAAAGGACAGTCAGGCACGGCTTCGCCAGCCGGGTCAGTGGTTACTGTGTTCACGTAAAGGCACTCAGGTTATGGAAGCCGGCAACGGTTGGCGGGCTTCCCGGTGACAGTCACAGGGCTGTCACTTCGTTATTCAGCGTTTGCGGCGGTTATCGGTGCTTCATAGGCGGCGACGGCAAAGCCGTACACGGTGGCCGGTTGCAGGCGTACGGCCGTGGCGGTGTGGGGCGTGCTGAGCCGCAGGGTTTCGCCGGGCAACACATAAGTGCGTGGCAGCACCAGGCTCTGCTTGCCGGGCAGCAATTGCAGCTCCTGGGCCAGGCGCACCACGTAAGGCGTGGGGTTGGCGACGTTCAGGTGACCGGCGTTCAACGACCAGGTCAGCCCGGTCCAGGGTGTGCGGTTCGGCGCCAGGCCCTTGGGATGAATGATCACCGGCAGGTTCTGGCGCACGGTCACGCCCACCCGCGCATGGCCAGCCTGGGCGGCGTCACGGTCCTTGGGCATGCCTTCGAAGATCACCCGCTTCAGGCGTTGGGTTTTCAGGGGCGTGGGGTTGCGCAGGATAAAGCGCACCAGCTGGCTTTTATCGGCCTCGACCCGGGACAGGGGCGGGGTGACGAACAGCAGCGATTCGGTGTCTTCCGGAATGTCTTCCAGGGTGACGTGCAGCAGGGCCAGTTTGCCGTCGGTGTTGGTCACCGACACCGAAGCTTCGCCGTCGGCCTCGTTGACGATCACCACCGAGGTGTCGGGCACCATGCCGTCGGCAAACGCCTGGGTGCTCAGCAGCCAGCCCAGGGCCAGCAAGGTTGGATAGGTCTTCATGACGCAGTTCCTAAAATGATCACAGGGCTTAGAGGTAACGCAAATCCAGGACCAGTGAGCCATCGAGGGGAACGTCTTGCCTGAGGGTCAGACGGTTCGCCGGGTGGATGGTGGTCTGTGCGCGGATCCGGGTGGTCAGGGTGACGATGGGTTCCGGAAACGGTCGGCCGGGACGGGCAAAGCCCATCAGAGTCTTGGGGTGGATGGCCGGTTGGGGAGCCCAGAGGCCGCCTTCGGGGTTTGACACAAGTGACTGCATGGCCTGGCCGTCTCCTTGCGCCGCTTCGAACGCCAGGTCGACGTAACCCAACTGCTCCGCGGGCGCGATGGGGTTTCTCCCCAGGCCGTAGGTAGTGTCCGGTGCGGCGGACGAATCTTCGCGGCTGTCCAGGCCAATCAGGCCAAACAACAAGGGGCCGCTGCAGTGAATCTCTACCTCCAGCCATTGGGTGGGCAACGGGGTGGGAGCCACCTGGTTGAGGAGATGGGCAGGGATGGTGCCGTGGTCGATGATGCCGCTGCCGGAGAGCGCGATGGTGCAGGAACTGGGGGTGACCAGGCCCGACAGGGTCATCTCGGTGGCGGTGCTGGCAAACACGCTAGAGCCGGTGTTGAGCAATAACAGCGCCGTGCACAGGCGTAGGGTTCTGTTCATCATTCGGTCTTCAATGTGTTCGGTGCAAGTAAGGCGCCTCGCTGCGAACGGCGAGGCCGCGGGTTTACAGGTACTTCACTTCCAGCGTGGCCGAGCCGTCGATCGGGTGTTCATCGCTCAGGTCCAGGCTGTCGGCCCGGGCGATCTGCGCGTACACCACCAGGTCGCTGACGACTTGCTGGATCGGTACCGGCAGCCAGGTGCCCGAGGTTCTATCGCCGAAAGCCGCCAATGCGCTGGGTGGCAGGATCGCGTCCGCCGACTCTGCCCAGGTCGTGCCGTTATCCCCGGATTCCAGCACCGTGACGGCGACAGAGTCTGCGACTGCGTTATTCAGCATCAGGTCGTAGGCCCCCAGCTTCTGGGTACCGTTGATCAACCCCAGGCCGTAGGTGCCGCCGCTGGAGTTGGACCCGGCGCGGTTGTCGGTGCCCTTGACGGCAAACAGGGTGCCGCCGTCGCAGGTGATGGTCAGTTGCAAGGTGGTGCGTGGCAGTTGTTTGGGGGTCGTGAGGTTCAGGTCTTTGGCGGAGATCTTGCCGTAGTCCACCATCCCTCCGCCGGACAGGCCAGGTGTGCAGGCGTTGGGGGTAATCACCCCTTTGACAGTCAGGTCGACGGTGGACGCCGCCAGGGCAGAGGCGCTGGTGCTGAGCAGCAGCGCGGTGGCCAGGGCATTGAGCGTAAGTTTCATGGGGCACACGTTTCCTTTCGAGTGGGGCCGGTTGAATAAAGGGTTACAGGTACTTCAGTTGCACGGTGGCATGGCCGTCCAGCGGCACTTCGTCGAGCACGGTCAGGCGGTCGGTGCCGTCGACCATCGTGTACACGCGCAGGTCGGCACTGAATTGCCGTATCGCAATCGGGGTGTTCGCACCGCCGTTGGTGGCGACCGAGGTTTGGGTGTAGTGGCCCAGGTAAATCGACGGGAGCCAGGTCACCCCGCCATCGGTCGAGTTGATCGTCTTGACCGTGACGCCGTCCGCGACCGGGTTGAGCAGGCCGAATGCGGTGGCGCCAAGTTTTTCGCCACTGTCCGTCAACCCCAGGCCATGCCAGTAGTCGTTAATTGCCGAAGTGCCGGCGCGGTTATCGATCGTGCTCAGCGCGATGAACGTTGGCGCCTCACACAGGACTTCCATTTGCATGGTCTGCGGCTGCAGTGAGGTCGGGCTGTCGGTGTTGAGTTCCTTGGCCGGCATTTTTCCGTAATCCACCACGCCTCCGCCGGAGAGCATGGGTTCACAGGCATTCGGCGTGATGGTGCCCGTGACGGCGAAGTCGGTACTGCTGGTGGCCAGTACGGTGGGGGCCAGCAGCAACGTGGCGAGAAAGACAGCGGGTGAGGAATTCATCATCGAGCAGCACCTTTTGGTTGCAGGTCAGGGGCGAAGGTGGGTTACAGGTAGAGCACTTCAATGGTGGCCGAGCCGTCGATATTGACTTCGTTGCTCAGGTCCAGGCCGTCGGTGCGGTTGATGTAGCCGCTGTAGGCCACGGGGGTGACCAGTTGCTGGGTGGCACGCGGGGTGCTGGCGTCTGCCAGGGTGGCGACCGAGAGATAGGTGCCGGTTTCAAAGCTGTTCCAACGCTCCCAGGTGACGCCATTGTCGAAAGACCCGATGGCTTGCACGGTTTCGCCGTCGGCCTGGGGCGGGCTACCGTTGGCGCCAAGGGTCAAGCTATAGGAACCCAGCTTTTGCGTGCCGTTGATAAAGCCCAGCCCGAAGCCGCTGCCGCTGCCGGAGCCAATACGGTTGTCGGTCGCCTTGAGGGCGAAGATCACCGGCGCATCGCAGGTCACGGTCATTTGCAGCGTGACTTTCGGCAACAGGGTGATCTGGGTGGCGTTCAAGTCCTTGGCCGACATCTTGCCGTGGTCGATGACCCCGCCACTGGACAGGCTCGGCGTGCAGGCATTCGGGGTGATGATGCCCTTGACTGTCAGGTCCACGGTGCTGGCGGCGAAGGCGGGGGCGGTGCCAGTGATCAGCAGGGCGCTGGCGACGGCGATCAGGTGCTTGTTCATGGTTGTATTGTCTCGGTGTTGGATCAACTGACGGGTGCAGCTCACCGCAGCGCAGAAAGAGGCGCGGTTGGGCGTCGGGTCAGTTCGGATAGTTGGCCGCCAGGTGAGTTGGCGGGTTGCCCTCTTGGGGTGGGGCGCAATTTAGCGCCGGGGGGGAGGAGGGGAAATACAAGAATTACGACAATCCGCTATCCCTCTAGCTCGCCTGCGTCAAGTCGGAATAGGTGGGCGGAGCTGTAGGAAAAACTGTCTTTTCGTAGTTCTTGTATCGCAAGAGTGGTATTCATGTGGATAGCTTGATTCGGTAATGGGTGCCAGGCGGATGGGTTAAGGATCACCGTCAAGCGCACCCTCACTAGACGATATGCCAGGGCCGTCTGATGGCCCTGGCAGGTCGGCGCCGATATCGAGGTGGCCATGATGCCAAGCGTGTTTGCTGACGACGCCCCCAGGCAGCAAACGGTGCCATGGCGCAGTCCTCCTGTTCACTGGAAGCACCTGAGCGTGCTGATCGTCGAGGACCATCAGGCCTATCGCGCCTTGATGGGCTGGTTCCTGCAAAAATTCGAAGTCGATCACGAACTGGTGTGCAACGGGCAGGCCGCGTTGACCGCCATCGCCCTGCGGCATTTCGACCTGGTGATCAGCGATTGCCGCATGCCGGTGCTGGATGGCTATAGCATGGCTCGTGAGATCAGGCGGCGAGAGGCCGTACACAGCCGCCCGCGTGTGCCGATCATTGCCTTGACCGCCAAACTCTCTGCGGACGATGCGCGCCGCTGCCTTGAGGCCGGCATGGATGCCTGGCTGCTCAAGCCGCTGACCCTGGAACAATTGCGCGGGGTGCTGGAGCAGTGGCTGCCACAGCCGCCGGGCGCCAGTACGAACCTGCCTGCCACAGCCTGCGTCGGGGCGCACTGGCCGACTCGTGCCGAACTGATCAGGACATTTGGCGATGAACAGGTGGTGAACCAGATGTTGCGCACCCTGGTGCGCGAGGCCGAGGCTGATTACGCAGGCCTGGTACAGGCTTGCCGCATCGTCGACCCGCATGCATTGGTCGACTGCCTGCATCGCCTGGCGGGAAGCCTGGCGTTTTTTGGCGAGACGGAGCTGGATCGCTGTGCGGGGGAGTTGATCGAACAGGTGCGCAAGCACGGGATCCGGTGCAACAGGCGGGCATTGCAGCGGTTCGACCAGGACCTGCTGGTGTATCTGCGCTATTTGACAGATTTATGACATTTTCAACGATTCTGTAGGGGGTATTACCTCTGTCTGTGGGCTTAGTTTGTAGGTGGTTTCCTTTTTTGTTGTAGGTAAAAAATCACCCGCTTAAGAACACGGGACGCCATTGAAAACCGCTCCCAGGTGGGCGGTTGTTGCCCGGGACGGACAGGGTTATTTTGCGCAAATCAATTTGCCATCACTCATGGATTTCTATGCTTCGCGTAATTATTGCTGACGATCATCCCATTGTTCGGATCGGGCAGAAGGTGGTGATCGAGGCCAACGGCAAGTGCAAGGTGGTCGGTGAGGCCAACGGCCCGGATGAGCTGCTGCGGGTACTGGGCAGCACCCCTTGCGATGTGCTGGTGACGGACTTCGCCATGCCGGGCGGGCAGCAGGCTGACGGCTATGTGTTGTTGGGCTTGTTGCAACGCCAATACCCCGGAGTGCCGGTGATCCTGGTGACGATGTTCGCCAATATCGCCACCCTGCGTGCCTCGTTTGCCGAGGGCGCCCGAGGCATTGTCGCCAAGAGTGCGTCGGCCAAGGAGTTGCCCACGGCCATCAAGGAAGTCTGCGAGGGCAAGACCTTCGTCAGCGAGTCCCTGCGGACCCAGTTGGTGCAGGCCGGCACGGGCGATCAATCACAATCGCCGCAACTGTCGGGCAAGGAACGCGAAGTGGTGCGCATGCTGGCCAGCGGCATGACCGTCAGCCAGATTGCCGCGCGGGTCAATCGCAGCATCTCCACCATCAGCAAACAGAAAAGTACCGCGATGAACCGGCTGTGTATCTCCACCGATGTGGATTTGTTCCACTATGCTCGCAGCAGCGGAATGGTGCCCTGAAGGGACGGGATGAGGTATTCCTGGCGTTGATGCCAGTAGTGTTCCCCGGCCTTGGGGATTATCGTACCGGCCATCCCAACTTCTTTTGCGGAACCTGCCCATGAGCGACGTCCATAACGCCTTGATCACCGAGTTCTACAGTGCCTTCCAGCGCCTGGATGCCGAGGCCATGAGCGCCTGCTACAGCGACGACGTGGTGTTCAGCGACCCGGCATTCGGTGAACTGCGTGGCCGTGATGCCGGCGACATGTGGCGCATGCTGACCACCCGGGCCAAGGACTTTTCCCTGACCTTCGACAGTGTGCGCAGCGATGAAATTACCGGCAGCGCCCACTGGGTGGCGACCTACCTGTTCAGTGCGACGGGCAACACCGTAGTCAACGATATCCGGGCGCGCTTTGTGTTTCGTGACGGCAAGATCTGCGAGCACCACGACCACTTTGACCTGTGGCGCTGGTCGCGGCAGGCGTTGGGCACCAAAGGCCTGTTGCTGGGCTGGACGCCGCTGGTGAAAAACGCCGTGCGGGCCCAGGCGCTGAAAGGGTTGAAGGCGTTCCAGGCCAGTCGTTGATAAGATTGGCGTTCCTTTGGTTTGCCGAATTGATCCGTGACGACTCCTTCTGAAGCCAAACCGTGGTTTGTCTACCTGGTGCGCGCCGCCAATGGCTCGCTCTATTGCGGTATCAGCAATGACCCGGTGCGCCGCTTTGCCATGCACCAGAGTGGCAAGGGCGCACGGTTTTTCCTCTCAAGCCCCGCCGTGGCGCTGGTGTACACCGAGGCATGCATCAGCAAGGCCGAGGCGCTGCGCCAGGAACGGCTGATCAAGAAACTCAAGAAAAGCGCCAAGGAGTGCCTGGCGGCGATCGGCCCATCAGTTTGACTGATAGGTTCCCATGCGCGCCTTTGCCGGGTTTGCAGGCTAAGCTGGACGCTCACTCATTGAGCGGAGCCTGGCATGACTGAGTTGATCCTGCACCACTACCCGCAATCCCCGTTTGCCGAAAAAGCCCGCCTGTTGCTGGGCTTCAAGGGCTTGTCCTGGCGTTCGGTGCACATCTCGCCGGTGATGCCCAAGCCTGACTTGACGGCCCTCACCGGTGGTTATCGCAAGACCCCGGTGTTGCAGGTGGGCGCCGATATCTACTGCGACACCGCACTGATCGCCCGCCGCCTGGAGCAGGAAAAGTCCGTGCCGGCGCTGTTTCCCCAAGGCCTGGAACTGGTCAGCCAAAGCTTCGCCGCCTGGGCTGATTCGACGGTGTTCTCCCATGCCGTGAGCCTGGTGTTCCAGCCGGAATCCCTGGCGGTCAAGTTCGCCAAAGTGCCGCCGGAAATGCTCCAGGTGCTGGTGGCCGACCGCAGCAAATTGTTCAGTGGCGGCACGGCCACCCGTGTGCAACTGGATCAGGCCAAGCATCAATGGCCGGTGATCATCGGTCGTATCAATCAGCAGTTGCAGCACCAGCAGGGCGACTTCCTGTTCGGCGAGCCGTCGATTGCCGACTTCGCCCTGGCGCACCCGTTGTGGTTCCTCATGGGATCGTCGGTCACCTCGCCGCTGGTGGAAACCTATCCTGCGGTGGCCGCCTGGCTCGCCCGGGTGTTGGGTTTCGGGCATGGCACGTCGAGCCAGATGAGTGCCGAGCAAGCCCTGGAAGTCGCGCGCAATGCCACGCCGGCCAACCTGCCGGAAGAAATCTTCGAAGACCCGAACGGCTTCAAGCCCGGCCAGCAAGTGACCATCAGCGCCACCGACTACGGCACCGATCCGGTGGCCGGGGAGTTGCTGTTTGCCGGCCGCGAAGAGCTGATTCTGCGGCGCACCGATGACCGCGCCGGCACCGTGCATGTGCACGTTCCGCGCTTCGGATTTCGGATCCAACCGGCGTGACTGAAATTATTTTCAAATCGGTGTGAGGTAAACCTGTCGGCCATCCGTGTAGTGCTTGAAACTGCGATTAATTCGCATTAACAGCGTTTTTACACACGGGTTCTCAAGCATGAAGTCCAGGGCAACGTCGGCGGGTTCGGTTAAACATTGGCTGGGAGCCTCGGTATTGGCAGTTTCGGGGCTGGCGCTGTTGCCCCTGGGCGTGGCGCAGGCGGCCGAGGCGCAGCAGCAGAGCACGCTGTTCAACTTTGCCCTGGCCGCCAAGCCGCTGCCCCAGGCCTTGAGCGACTTCACCCGGGTGACCGGCATCAGCGTGGTCTACACCGACGAAGCGCCGTACGCCATCAAGGCCCCGGCCATCACCGGGCAGATGAGTGCGGCCCAGGCCATGCAACGCCTGCTGGGTAATTCCGGCTTCACCTTCCGCCAGATCGACGCCCGCACCCTGGCCCTGGAACCGCTGCCCACCGACGGCGCGCTGAACCTCGGCGCCACCACCATCAACGGTGCCGCCCTGGCCTCGGATACCACCAGCTATCAACCGCCGCCTACCAGTTCGGTGATGCGTTCCCACGGCCTGCTGCTGGAAACCCCACAGACTGTCAACGTTGTACCGGCCCAGGTGATGCGCGATCAACAGCCGCGCAACCTCGACGATGCCCTGACCAACATCAGTGGCATCACCCAGGCCAACACCTTGGGCAGCACCCAGGACGCGGTGATGCTGCGCGGCTTTGGTGACAACCGAAACGGTTCGATCATGCAGGACGGCATGCCGCTGGTGCAGGGCCGCGCGCTGAACTCCACCGCCGAGCGCGTCGAAGTGCTCAAGGGCCCGTCGTCGTTGCTGTATGGCATCCAGGATCCGGGCGGCGTGGTCAATATCGTCAGCAAGAAACCCGAGCTGATCCAATCCACCTCGCTGACCGTGCGCGGCTCGACCTTTGGCGACGGCAAGAACGGCAGCGGCGGCAACCTCGACACCACAGGGCCCATCGGTGACAGCGGGTTGGCGTACCGCTTGATCGTCGACCATGAAGACGAAGATTACTGGCGCAACTACGGCACTCACCGCGAGAGCCTGATCGCACCGTCGCTGGCCTGGTACGGCGACAACACCAAGCTGTTGTTTGCCTATGAGCACCGGGAGTTTCTCTCGCCGTTCGACCGGGGCACCGCCATCGACCCCAAGACCAACCACCCGCTCAACATCCCGTCGACTCGCCGCCTGGACGAGCCCTTCAACAACATGGAAGGCCGCTCCGACCTGTACCGCTTCGAGGCCGACCACGATTTGAATGACGACTGGAAAGCCCACTTCGGCTACAGCTGGAACCGCGAGACCTACGACGCCAGCCAGGTGCGTGTGGTCAAGGTCAACGCCAATGGCACCCTGACCCGCAGCATGGACGGCACCCAGGGCGCACTGACCACCGACCGCTTCGCCACCGCCAGCCTTGAAGGCAAGGTCAACGTCGCGGGCATGCAGCATGACCTGACCTTCGGCCTGGATGACGAATACCGCAAGATCTACCGGGCCGACCTGATCCGCCAGGCGCCCCGTGGCACGTTCAACTACAACGATCCGGTCTATGGCAATGAAGTGGCGGGCACCACCGTCAGCGCGCCGGACAGCAACCAGACGGACCTGCTGCGCAGCGACTCGCTGTTCCTGCAGGATGCGATCCACCTCACTGACCAGTGGATCCTGGTGGGCGGCGCGCGTTATCAGATGTACGACCAATACGCCGGCAAGGGTGTCCCGTTCACCGCCAACACCGACGGCAATGGCCAGAAGTGGGTGCCACGCGCGGGCCTGGTGTACCGCTACACCGACGAGCTGTCGTTCTATGGCAGCTACACCGAGTCGTTCAAGCCCAATTCCACCATCGCACCGCTGGCGAACAAAAGTGTGCTGGATGGCAGCCTTGAGCCGGAGCAGTCGAAGTCCTGGGAGTTGGGGACCAAGCTCGATATACCAGGGCGCATCACCGCCAGCGCCGCCCTGTTCAACATCGAAAAACGCAACGTGCTGGTGCAGGTCGGCGATGGCCTGACCTCGGTCTACAGCGTCGCCGGCAAAGTGCGCTCCCGTGGCCTGGAACTGGATGCCAGCGGCCAACTGACGGACAAGTGGAGCGTGATCGGCAGCTATGCCTACACCGATGCCGAAGTCACCGAAGACCCCGAATACAAAGGTAATCGCCTGCAAAACGTGGCGAAGAACACCGGCTCGCTGTCGGCGGTGTATGACTTCGGCAGCATTCTCGGTGGCGACCAACTGCGGGTCGGCGCCGGGGCACGTTATGTCGGCGAGCGTGCAGGGGACGCGGCCAACAGCTTCGAACTGCCGGGCTACACCGTGGCCGATGCGTTCGCCACCTATGACACTAAAATCGAGGGGCAGAAGGTCAAGTTCCAGCTCAACGTGAAGAACCTGTTTGACCGTACCTATTACACCTCGGCCGTGAACACCCAGTTCGTATCCATCGGCGATGCGCGGCAGGTGTCCGTCTCCAGCACCCTGGAGTTCTGATGAAACACTGGTTACTGGCAGCACTGTTGATCAGCGGCGCGGCATCGGCTGATGACTCGACCTACCATCGCGAACACCGGGTGACATTGCCCGGCTCCGGCCACAGTTGGGGCTTTGTCGGGCTGGACCCGACCCGGCCGTATCTGTTCCTGGCCCGCCGGGAAAACGGCCTGAGCGTGTTTGATGTGAAACAGCAGCGCCTGGTCGAGACGGTGGCGCAGTCCGAAGGCGCCAACGGCGTGGTGTTCGTGCCTGAGGTAGACCGGGTATTCGTGCTCAACACCGACGGCAGTCTGAGTGTGGTGGAGTTATCCACACTCACATTCCTGAAGCGCATCCCGGTGGCGCAAAGCAACCTCAACAGCGCGGTGTACGAGCCATCGACGGGCAAGGTGATTATTGTCAGTGGGCGTCGGGCGGATCGTTCGACGCTGTTTGAATTCGACCCGAAACAGGAACGAATCACCGGCGCCCATGAACTGGCGGTGAAGAAAATCGACCCGCTGCTGATCAAGGGCGACGGCAGCTTCTTCCTGCCGATGCGCGATGAAGGCAAGGTCGCCCGCTATTCGGCGAGCACCTTTGCGTTGCTTGACACCTGGCAGTTTGCCGGTTGCCCCAAGCCCAGCGCATTGGCCCAGGACGTGGCGCGCCAGCGACTGTTTGTGGCGTGTCGCGGTGAAGTGCCGGTGTTGATCGTTGCCGACCGGAAAACCGGTGAAGTAAAGGCGAAGCTGCCGATCACCCGCGACGTCAACGCCCTGGCCTACGACGAGCAGCACCGGCGCTTGCTGATCCCCAGTGGCGTCGATGCCAACCTGACGCTGGTGGATCAAACGGATGCCGACCACTACGCCGTACGCGCCAGCGTCAGCAGCTTGCCGATGGCCTACAACATGGCGTTCGACCCGGCGAGCCAGCGGGTATTCCTGCCGGCCATGGACTTTACCCAGCCGGCGCCGAGCAAGGCCGAGCCCAAGCCGGACCCGCTGTTTCATGCCAATACGTTTTCCGTCACGACCTACGGGCCTTGATTGACCGGGAGGAATTCCACAAGCTGCGCACTCTCGAAATTCAAGGACTACCAGGTTTATGCGGTTGGGACGATGGACACACACCGGCGGGCTGCTGCTGGGCTTGAGCTTGTTGCTGGGCGGTTGCGCCACGGCGCCGAAAACTTCCACCAGCGCCAGCCTCGACCAGTTGCTGGCCGACCCGGCACTGCACGGCGCCAGCGTATCGCTGATGGTGCGTGATGCCCGCAGCGGCAACACGCTCTACCAGCACAACCCACGCACACGGCTGAGCCCGGCTTCGAGCCTCAAGCTGTTGACCACTGCGGCGGCGATGGATGTGCTGGGGCCGCAGTATCGGTTTTCCACGCAACTGTTGAGCGACGGCATCCGCCAGGGCGCGGTGCTTGACGGCAACCTCTACCTGCGCGGCCTGGGCGACCCGACGATCCAGTGGGCGGATTACCAGGCGCTGGCGGCCAACCTGGCGCAGCAGGGCATCCGGCAGGTGCGGGGCGACCTGGTGTTCGACGACACGTTCTTCGACGCCGAGCGCCTGGGCACCGACTGGTCCCAGGACGATGAAAGCACCTACTACGGCGCGCAGATTTCGGCGCTGACGGTATCGCCCAATGACGACTTTGATGCGGGCTCCCTGCTGGTCACGGCCAGGGCGCCGGTCGTGGCAGGGCGCCCGGTGACGGTGGAGATCAGCCCGGCTACCGATTACGTGCAGCTCAGCAACCGTGCGGTCAGCGGCACAGGCAACAGCTATGGAATCAATCGCCAGCACGGCACCAACCTGTTGCGCCTCAGTGGCGCGCTGGCGCCGGGCAGGCAGAGCCCGCAACTGGTCAGTGTGTGGGAGCCGACGCAACTGGTGGCCAACCTGTTTGAACAGGCCTTGGCGCAGCAGGGGATTGTCGTGCAGGGGCGTCGGATGATCGGGGGTGTGACGCCGACCACGGCGACGGTGCTCGCGCTGCATGAGTCGGCGCCGTTGCAGGAACTGATCACGCCGTTGCTCAAGCTTTCCAATAACAACATGTCTGAAGCCTTGCTCAAGAGCATGGGGCGCAAGACCGTGAATGCCGGTACGGCGCCTGCCGGTGTGGCGGCGGTGGCCGGGTTCCTGAAACGTCAGGGGATTGATACGGCGACGTTGAACCAGGTGGACGGTTCGGGGTTGTCCCGGCGTAACCTGGTGTCGTCGCAGAACCTCACGGATGTGCTGCTGGCCGCCAGCAAACAGCCCTGGTTCAGCGCCT
This sequence comes from Pseudomonas sp. P7779, assembly GCF_013386315.1. Lineage (NCBI taxonomy): Bacteria > Pseudomonadati > Pseudomonadota > Gammaproteobacteria > Pseudomonadales > Pseudomonadaceae > Pseudomonas > Pseudomonas sp. P7779. The sequence continues at coordinate 38,967 of NZ_JACARZ010000064.1, forward strand.
GGTACAACGCGTTGCCGGTTGCCGGTAATCCGCAGCGACTGGTGGGCGGCAGCCTGCGTTACCGCCTGCGGGGCACCGCTGCGGAAAACAACCTGCACGGCAAGACCGGCTCCATGAGCGGCGTGTCGTCGTTGACCGGGTATGTCACCGATGCCAATGGGCGCAAGCTGGTGTTTTCGATGGTGACCAACAATTACGTGGTCGCAGGCGCGCGGGTCAAGGCGCTGGAAAACCGCCTGGCCACGGCACTGGCCAACAGCACGGACTATTGAGCACCGAAGATCAAAGGTGGGAGCGGGCTTGCTCGCGAATGCGCTGGTTCAGTCAGTACATGTGTTGACTGTCACACCGCTTTCGCGAGCAAGCCCGCTCCCACATTGGACCTGTGCTGTCAGGCAGATTGCATTTCAAGGCAGGAACGCCTGCCGGTATTCACCAGGGGTGGCGCCCATCGCCTGGCGGAACCGGTTGGTAAAGTGGCTCGCGCTGGAAAATCCGCACGCCAGGGCAATCTCGCCCAGCGGCAACGACCCACCCCGCAACAACTCCCGGGCGCGGGCCAGGCGCCGCGCCAGCAGATATTGATGGGGCGGCAGTCCAAAACTCTCGCGAAACATCCGCGCAAAGTGGTACTCCGACAACGCACACAAGCCTGCCAACTGCCCCAGGCTGATCGGCTCCGCCAGTTGCTGGTCGATGTGCTCCACCAGTTGCCGGCGCTGGTGGGCGGCCAGCCCGCCTTTCAAACGCAAACCCTCGCGCATCCCCACCTGGCTGAGCAAGGTATGGCTGAGCATTTCATGGGCCAGGCTGCTGGTCAGCAGGCGTTCGCCGGGCTCTTTCCAGTTCAGGCTGATCAACTGGTGAAAACGCCGGGCCTGCCGCGCATCGTCGAGGAAGGTGCTCTCGCGCAGTTGCAACTCGCGGGGTTCGCGGTCCAGCAAGGTGACGCAGCCCAGGGCGAATTGCTCGGGGCTGAAATACACGTGGGCCAGGCGGATTTCGCCGTTGATCACCCAGGCCGACTGATGCTCGGCCGGCAGGATGCACAGCTTGTCCGGGCCGCCCTTGGTGCCGGGCTGGTCGCGGCGAAAGGTGCCGGTGCCGCCGCCGATGTAGCAGGACAAGGTGTGGTGGTCGGGGGCTTCGTAATCCTGGGCGTCGTGATGGTTGCTCCACAAGGCTGCAGACAAGCCGTCACCGAGCTCGGCGCACAGCTCGAGGCGAGCGTTGGGCGAGCGGTTGAGGGATTGAAAGACTTGCAGGGTTTCCAGTGGCGGCATATTCGTACTCTCTGACGGTTTGCATCCTACTCCCCGCGGCGGCGGCTGTGATCCCGGCAGCCGACAAAAGCGCAAGAATGTGCAAGAGACCTGGTGCCGCCAGGGGCGAAACTGTGGCTCAACCCTCGGAGCCCGCCATGAACCTTTTCCTGTATTTACTCACCGTATTGATCTGGGGCACCACCTGGATTGCCCTCAAGTGGCAACTGGGCGTGGTGGCGATTCCGGTGTCCATCGTCTATCGCTTTGGCCTCGCGGCGCTGGTGCTGTTCGTGATGCTGCTGCTCAGCCGCAAGCTGCAGGTTGTGAACCGGCGCGGGCATCTGATCTGCCTGGCCCAGGGCCTGTGCCTGTTTTGCGTCAACTTCATGTGCTTCCTGACCGCCAGCCAGTGGATTCCCAGCGGCCTGGTGGCGGTGGTGTTCTCGACGGCCACCTTGTGGAACGCGCTGAACGCCCGGGTGTTCTTCGGGCAGAAGGTCGCACGCAATGTGTTGATGGGCGGCGGCCTTGGCTTGCTGGGCCTGGGGCTGTTGTTCTGGCCGGAACTGGTGGGGCACACCGCCAGCCCGCAAACCTTGCTCGGCCTGGGTTTGGCATTGCTCGGCACCATGTGTTTCTCGGCGGGCAATATGCTGTCGAGCCTGCAGCAGAAGGCCGGCCTCAAGCCACTGACCACCAATGCCTGGGGCATGGCCTATGGTGCGTCGATGCTGGCGATGTACTGCGCGGTGCAGGGCATTCCGTTCGACATGGAATGGAACAGCCGGTACATCGGTTCGCTGCTGTACCTGGTGATCCCGGGTTCGGTGATTGGCTTTACCGCCTACCTGACCCTGGTCGGGCGCATGGGGCCGGAGCGGGCGGCGTATTGCACCGTGCTGTTCCCGGTGGTGGCGTTGAACGTCTCGGCGTTTGCCGAGGGCTATCAGTGGACGGCGCCGGCGTTGGCGGGGTTGGTGCTGGTGATGCTGGGGAATGTGTTGGTGTTTCGCAAGCCCAAGGCTGGCGCGCCGATCAATCCAATCTACAAGGCGAAGCAGGTTTAGTGTGGGGGGCTCGACAGCTCCCACATTTGATCTCCTTTACCTGAGAATCACCGTTCATTACTTCAGGCCCAGGCGCTTGGCCATTCGTCCCAGGTTGGCCCGGTCCAGGCCCAGCTCACGGGCGGCACTGGCCCAGTTGTGCTGGTGGCGTTCCAGGCAGGCGCTGATGACCTGGCGCTGGTAGTTCTCGGTGGCCAGGCGCAGGTCGCCGGTGACGTCCGGCACGGGGTCGGGCTGCGCTTCGAGCGGTGGCGCGGTAGCGTTCGGCAAGTCCAGATCCGCCGCGCTGAGGCTGAGAATCTTCGGGCGCTCCCGGCAGTTACCCAGGGCTTTCAAGGCGCTGCGGCCGATCAAGTGTTCCAGTTCGCGCACATTCCCCGGCCAGGTATAAGCCAGCAGTGCCGCCTGGGCATCGCTGGTCAGGCGCAGGCTGCCCAGGCCCATGCGTGAGCGGTTCTGTTCAAGGAAAAAGCCCGCCAGCAACAGCACATCGCGACCGCGCTCACGCAGGGCCGGCACTTGCAGGGGATACACGCTTAAACGGTGATAGAAGTCGGCACGATAGCGGCCGCTGCGTACTTCTTCGGCCAGATCCCGGTTAGTGGCAGCGATCAGGCGCACATCCACCTGGTGCTCCTTGTCAGACCCCAGGCGCTGCAACTGGCCACTTTGCAGCACCCGCAGCAGCTTGGCCTGCACGGTGAGGGACAACTCGCCCACTTCATCAAGAAACAGCGTGCCGCCATTCGCCAGCTCGAACTTGCCCCGGCGTTCGTTGAGCGCGCCGGTAAACGCCCCGCGCACGTGGCCGAACAGTTCGCTTTCCACCAGGGTTTCCGGCAGGGCGGCGCAGTTGAGGCTGATCAGCGGTTTCTCGGCGCGGTTTGATGCAGCATGGATCGCCTGGGCCACCAGCTCCTTGCCCACGCCGGTCTCGCCGGTGATCAATACCGTCAGGTCACTGCCACCCACCAGGTTGATTTCTTCCACCAGGCGTTTGTGGCTCTTGCTCTGGCCGATCATTTCCTTGTGCTGCTGGCCGCTGGCCTGGCGGTAGATTTCGGCGCGCTGGTGTTCGTCTTCGGCACGCAGGGCCAGGCGTTCAATGCGTTCAGCGACATTGACGGTGGCGGCGGCGAGACTGGCGAAGGCTTGCAGGGCGTCCAGTTCCACCCGTTCGAAGCGCTCGGTATCCAGGGCGTCGAGGGTCAGCAGGCCCCAGGGCCGGTCGTCGACAAACAGCGGGCAGCCCATGCAGTCGTGGACTTCCAGATGCCCGTGCAGGCCATCCACCAGGCCGTCATAGGGGTCGGGCAGTTCGCTGTCGCTGTCAAAGCGGGTAGGGCCGGGGCTGCTGAGCAGCACGGCGAAACGCGGATGTTCGCTGACCTTGAAGCGCCGGCCGAGGGTGTCGGTGCTCAAGCCATCCACCGCCAGCGGCACCAGCCATTCGCCGTCGAGGCGCAGCAGGGCGGCCGCGTCGCAGGGTAGCAGGGCGCGCATGGCCTGGAGCAGGCGCCGGTAACGCTCGCCTTCGGGCAACTCGCGGGACAGGTCGGCGACCAGGGGCAGCAGGGTGGTGAGCAGCGGCTTCGCAGTCATAATGACTCCTTGTAGTCATAGTGACTATATAGCGTAGGAAGTCATACTGACTACATTAATGTTAAGCATTTGATTTATAAGGATTTATTAGTTGGCATGAATACTGAGTAGTAAAGGGTATTCAGTAAGAAGACTCAGGAGTCTGCCATGCTTAGTGCCCAAGACCGTGCCATCGTCAAATCCACCGTGCCCCTGCTGGAAAGTGGCGGCGAAGCCCTGATCACCCATTTCTACCGGATGATGCTGTCCGAATACCCAGAAGTACGTCCGCTGTTCAACCAGGCCCACCAGGCCAGCGGCGACCAGCCCCGGGCCTTGGCCAACGGCGTGCTGATGTACGCCCGGCATATCGACCAACTCGACCAGTTGGGCGATCTGGTGGCAAAGATCATCAACAAGCACGTGGCCCTGCAGATCCTGCCGGAGCATTACCCGATTGTCGGTACCTGCCTGCTGCGGGCAATTTCCGAAGTGCTGGGCAGCGAAATCGCCACCCCTGAAGTGATGAGTGCCTGGGGCGCCGCCTATGGCCAATTGGCCGACATCCTGATCGGTGCCGAGGCGGCTATCTATAAAGAGAAGGAACAAGCACCGGGCGGCTGGCGTGGCGCGCGGCCGTTCACCTTGGTCAAGCGTGTGGAGGAGAGCGCGGAAATTATCTCGTTTTACTTCGCGCCTGTGGATAACGGCCCGATCCTGGCCGCCGAGCCTGGGCAGTACATCGGCATGAAGCTGGTGCTGGAGGGCGAGGAAGTGCGCCGCAACTATTCCCTGTCGGCGCGTGGCGATTCGGGCCAGTACCGCATCAGCGTCAAGCGCGAAGCCGGTGGGCGGGTGTCGAACTACCTGCATGACCAGTTCCAGGTGGGTGCGACCATCGATCTGTTCCCGCCTTCGGGGGAGTTCACCCTGGCGGCCAGCGACAAGCCATTGGTGCTGATCAGCGGCGGCGTGGGCATCACGCCAACATTGCCGATGCTCGAAGCGGCGCTGGCCACCGAGCGTCCGATTCACTTTATCCACTGCGCGCGTAATGGCGGCGTGCATGCGTTCCGCGAATGGGTGGATGGCCTGGCCGCGCAGCATCCGCAACTCAAGCGCTTCTATTGCTACGCCGAGGATGATGGCGTGAGCCCGGCGGCGGACAAGGTCGGGATGCTGAGCCAGGAGCAACTGGCGGCGTGGCTGCCGCAGGAGCGCGATGTGGATGCGTACTTCCTGGGGCCTAAAGGCTTCATGGCGGCGATCAAGCGTCACTTGAAGGCCCTGGGTGTGCCGGAAGCGCAGAGCCGGTATGAGTTCTTTGGGCCGGCGTCGGCCCTGGAATAACTTACTCGGTCAAAAATGTGGGAGCGGCGGTGCGACGATTCGACTTGCTCGCGAAAGCGGAGTGTCAGTCACTGAATGTGTGTCTGATACACCGCCTTCGCGAGCAAGCCCGCTCCCACATTTTGATCTCCATTTTCCCTGATTAATCTCCTGTTAATGCCTCCTGTTTAAACCTCCACACGCCAACTGCTCAACTTTCACCGTCCGCGTGTAAACTTGCGGCCATTGGCACAACCATCATTGGCTAAAGGGAAACGGGGATGATCGACGAATTGCGTTTGGGCAGGGAGCGACGCTTTCTGGTACTGCTGGGCATCATCTGCCTGGCGCTGATCGGCGGGGCGCTGTACATGCAGGTGGTGCTGGGCGAGGCCCCTTGCCCGCTGTGCATCCTGCAACGTTATGCCTTGCTGCTGATCGCGATCTTCGCCTTCATCGGTGCCGCCATGCGCACCACCCGCAGTGTCACGGTGTTTGAAGCACTGGTGACCCTCAGCGCCCTGGGGGGCGTCGCCGCTGCCGGCTATCACGTGTACATCCAGTTCTTTCCGAAGGTCAGCTGCGGCATCGACGTGCTGCAACCGATTGTCGATGGCTTGCCGCTGGCCTCGGTGTTTCCCCTGGGGTTCCAGGTCGACGGCTTCTGTGAGACGCCGTACCCGCCCGTGCTCGGCCTGTCCCTGGCCCAGTGGGCGCTGGTGGCCTTTGTGCTGACGGTGATCCTGGTGCCACTGGGCATTTACCGTAATCGCCAGGGCAAAGCCTAAGCGGTTACAACTCAACGCCCCGGCCTTCCTCTAAAGAAGGCTGGGGCGTTTTTGTTTGTAGGCATTTGTGAAGAGGCCGTGACGCGGGGCAAGTTTGGGTGTGCGCAGCGTGCGACATGTTGTCACACGGAAGCTGTCGCAGGACGTTTCTGACGCTCGTAAACGCGCCATAAATTTGCATGAAGCGGCGTTTTATGGCTGTCAGTTCGTCGTCTGGCCGACGCCGCGAGTGGCGTGCGGTCGGCGACATTGCCCGATGTCCGAATGCCTTGTTTTTAGGGGACTTGGATCCGTTTTCGATGCCCTTACAGGCTGTAAGGGATGTGGCAGATTGCCCAATAACACGGCATTTTTTGTGGTTTTTGTCGAGAATCAAACGCGATACGATCGCGGACCTTTGCAATAATGGTGAAGGATTATTGCTGGAAACGATAAAAATTATTTCTGGATAAGACATGGTTTATACATCGCTAGCTAACTACAATCGCCCGCACTGAATGTCCGGTGCTGCTCACCCCTGAGCAAACTAGGGCGGTCGAGAAGCGGATGTAACGTTTCATGCGACCCCAGGTGCCGGCAGCCTTTCAACTATCCGCACCAAATGGAATTGGTCTGTAACAAGGCCTTTGACCAACGAATTCGAATAAGAACTCACCGCTAGCCCGGGACGTGTCGATTCGCGCAAGGTGCGACGGGCAGGCCCTTATTCAATCGAAGAGAAATGCCAACCCTTGGCAGGGTGAAGTGTTGGCGATCAAAACCCAACTGCATTGCGCAAGCTGCTTTAGAGGTCGTGAGATGAGTAAAAACAGGTACCCCCGATTACTAGGCTTTTTGCCGCTGCTTGGCATGATGTTAATGCTGGGAGGCTGCAAGTGGACCTTGCTCGACCCTAAAGGTCAGGTCGGTCTGGATCAACGCAACCTGATCATCACCGCCACCCTGCTGATGCTGTTGGTCGTGGTGCCCGTGATCATCATGACGTTCGCGTTCGCCTGGAAATACCGCGCGTCGAACACCAGCGCCACCTACGCGCCGAAGTGGTCGCACTCCACCAAGATTGAAATCGCGGTGTGGCTGGTGCCGATCCTCATCATCATCGCCCTGGGTTACATCACCTATAAGTCGACCCATGAGCTGGACCCGTACCGTCCGCTGGACTCCGACGTCAAGCCGATCAACATCGAAGTGGTCGCGCTGGACTGGAAGTGGCTGTTCATCTACCCGGACCTGGGTATCGCCACTGTGAACCAGATCCGGTTCCCGGAGAACACCCCGCTTAATTTCCGGATCACCTCCGACGCCGTGATGAACTCGTTCTTCATCCCTGCACTGGGTGGCCAGATCTACGCGATGGCAGGCATGCAGACCCGTCTGCACCTGATCGCGAACGAGAAAGCTGAAATGGAAGGCATCTCCGCCAACTACAGCGGTGCTGGCTTCACCGGCATGAAATTCAAAGCGATCTCGACGAGCCAGGAAGATTTCAACGCCTGGGTAGCCGAAGTCAAGGCCGCACCTAAACAGCTTGATCAAGCTGAATACGACGCCCTTGCCAAACCAAGCCAGAACAACCCAGTCGCCCTGTACTCCACGTACGAGCCGGACCTGTTTCAGAAAATCGTCGACAAGTACGAAGGTATGAAGCCAGGCAAGCCGATCGAGCACGAGAAGAAAGAAGTGGCCGCGGTTGAAGGTTCTGACACGGGCTCGCATTCAACTGCTGGGGCAGAGGAGTAAACGATGTTTGGTAAATTAAGTTGGGATGCGGTCCCGTTCCACGAGCCGATCGTGATGGTGACCATCGCCATGATCGCGCTGGGTGGTCTGGCACTGTTTGCAGGTATCACTTACTTCAAGAAGTGGACCTACCTGTGGACCGAGTGGCTGACTTCGGTCGACCACAAGAAAATCGGCGTCATGTACGTCATCGTTGCCATGGTCATGCTGCTGCGTGGTTTTGCCGACGCCATCATGATGCGTACCCAGTTGGCCATGGCCACCGAGGGTTCGCCTGGCTACCTGCCTCCTGAACACTATGACCAGATCTTCACCGCCCACGGTGTGATCATGATCATCTTCATGGCGATGCCTTTCTTCACCGGCCTGATGAACCTTGCCTTGCCGCTGCAGATCGGTGCGCGTGACGTTGCGTTCCCGTTCCTGAACTCCCTGAGCTTCTGGCTGCTGGTATCCGGCGTAGTGCTGATCAACCTGTCCCTGGGCGTCGGCGAATTCGCCAAGACCGGTTGGGTTGCGTATCCGCCATTGTCGGGCCTGGCCTACAGTCCGGGCGTGGGTGTGGATTACTACATCTGGGCGCTACAGTTATCAGGACTCGGGACGACACTGACGGGGGTCAACTTCCTGGCCACCGTCTTGAAAATGCGCGCCCCTGGCATGAAGCTGATGGACATGCCGATCTTCACTTGGACCTGCACCTGGGCCAACGTACTGATCGTTGCATCGTTCCCGATCCTGGCTGCAACCATGGCGTTGCTGTCGCTTGACCGTTACCTGGATTTCCACATTTTCACCAATGAACTTGGTGGCAATCCAATGATGTACGTGAACCTGTTCTGGGCATGGGGTCACCCTGAGGTGTACATCCTGATCCTGCCAGCGTTCGGTATCTTCTCCGAAGTGATCTCGACCTTCTCGGGCAAGCGCCTGTTCGGTCACCACTCGATGATCTACGCCTCGGGCGCGATCTCGGTACTGGGCTTCATGGTTTGGCTGCACCACTTCTTCACCATGGGTTCGGGGGCCAGCGTCAACGCGTTCTTCGGACTGGCGACGATGCTGATTTCCATCCCGACGGGGGTGAAGCTATTTAACTGGCTATTCACCATCTATCACGGTCGTCTGCGTATCACCAGCCAGGTTCTGTGGACCCTGGGCTTCATGGTGACCTTCGCGATCGGCGGCATGACCGGCGTACTGCTGGCCATCCCGGGTGCTGACTTCGTGCTGCACAACAGCCTGTTCGTCATTGCTCACTTCCATAACGTGATCATCGGCGGCGCAGTATTCGGCTACATCGCAGGTTTCAGCTTCTACTTCCCGAAAGCGTTCGGCTTCAAGCTGCACGAAGGCTGGGGCAAGGCTGCATTCTGGTTCTGGATCTCGGGCTTCTTCGTCGCGTTCATGCCGCTCTACGCTCTGGGCTTCATGGGCATGACCCGTCGTCTGAACGCCACGACCAACCCTGAGTGGGTACCGTACCTGTACGTTGCCATGGTGGGTGCACTGATGATCGCTGTGGGTATCGCCTGCCAGCTGATCCAGCTGTATGTCAGCGTGCGTGATCGCAAGCAGAACATGTGCGAATCCGGCGACCCATGGAATGCACACACCCTGGAATGGTCGACTTCGTCGCCACCGCCGTTCTACAACTTTGCCGTACTGCCGAAGGCTGACAGCATCGATCCGTTCACCGAAGCCAAGGAAGACGGTACTGCGTACCAGAAGCCTGCGCGTTACGAACCGATCCACATGCCTAACAACACCGCTACCGGCGTTGTGATGGGCGCGCTGTTGACCGTGTTCGGTTTCGCGATGATCTGGCACATCTGGTGGCTGGCCATCGTGAGCCTGGTGGGCACCATCGGCTACTTCATCGTTCACGCTGCCCGTGATGACCAAGGCTACATGGTGCCGGTCGACGTGATCGAACGCATCGAAGCCGAGCAACACGCTCGCCTGGTTGCCGAGAAGAAGATCCCGGCCAACCGTGTTGAAACCTCGTTGGAACAGGCTTAAACCATGTCGAACTTAGTGACCAATGCTGGACACGCCCATGTCGATGACCATGGGCACGATGACCATCACCACGACTCGGGGCCAATGACCGTATTCGGTTTCTGGCTCTACCTGATGACCGACTGCATCTTGTTTGCGTCGATCTTCGCGGTGTACGCGGTACTGGTAAACAACGTAGCGGGTGGCCCGTCGGGCCACGACATCTTCGAACTGCCTTACGTGCTCGGCGAAACCGCCTTGCTGTTGTTCAGCTCGATCACCTACGGCTTCGCCATGCTGGCCTTCTACAAGGGCAGCAAGAAAGGCGTCCTGAGCTGGTTGGCACTGACCTTCCTGTTCGGCCTGGGCTTCATCGGCATGGAGGTCAACGAGTTCCACCTGCTGATCTCCGAAGGTTACGGCCCGCACCGTAGCGGCTTCCTGTCGGCGTTCTTCACGCTGGTAGGCACCCACGGTCTGCACGTGACTGCCGGTCTGATCTGGATGGCGACCATGATGTATCAGGTCAACAAACATGGCCTGACCAACACCAACAAGACTCGCCTGAGCTGCCTGAGCCTGTTCTGGCACTTCCTGGACGTGGTCTGGATCTGCGTCTTCACCGTTGTCTACCTGATGGGGACTCTGTAATGGCTAATGCACATTCCCATGACAGCCATGATGACAGCCACGGCAGCGTCAAGTCGTACGCCATTGGCTTCATCCTGTCGGTCATCCTGACGCTGATCCCGTTCGGCCTGGTGATGTACCCAACCTTGCCGAAGTCGATCACCTTGATGATCGTCCTGGCGTTCGCGGTAATCCAGGTCCTGGTTCACCTGGTGTACTTCCTGCACCTGGACCGCTCGAAGGCTCAGCGCGATAACGTGATTGCGTTCGTGTTCGCAGGTTTGGTGATCCTCCTGCTGGTTGGCCTGTCGGTATGGATCATGTTCAGCATCCATACGTTCATGATGGCGAAGTGAGGTAAGACCCGATGTCGCTTAAGCACTTTATCCAAATCACCAAACCGGGGATCATTTTCGGTAACGTGCTTTCTGTGGCAGGCGGTTTCTTCCTGGCCTCCAAGGGGCATGTCGATCTGGCCATTTTCCTGGCTGCGATGATCGGCACGTCCCTGGTGGTAGCTTCCGGTTGTGTATTCAACAACTGCATCGACCGCGATATCGACATCAAGATGGAACGCACCAAGAATCGTGTGCTGGTCCAGGGCCTTATCTCCCTGAAACTGGCACTGATCTTCGCGACCATCCTGGGTATCGCGGGCGTGGTGTTGCTGTACAAGGTGGCCAACCCGCTGGCGGCGCTGTTTGCCGTGATCGGCTTTGTCATCTACGTCGGCTTCTACAGCCTGTACCTCAAGCGCAAGTCGGTTCACGGCACGCTGGTGGGCAGTCTGTCGGGGGCGATGCCGCCGGTGATTGGTTATGTGGCTGTGACCAATAGCTTCGACATGGCCGCGTTGGTGCTACTGGTGATGTTCAGCCTGTGGCAGATGCCGCACTCCTATGCCATCGCGATCTTCCGCTTCAACGACTACCTGGCTGCCTCGATTCCGGTTCTTCCGGTCAAGCGTGGCATCAAGGTCGCCAAGAAACACATCCTGCTCTACATCCTGGCCTTCCTCGTGGCGACCTTGATGTTGACCTTCAGTGGCTACGCCGGCATGAGCTACCTCGCCGTTGCCGCCGCCATGGGCATGTACTGGTTGTACATGGCCTGGACCGGCTACAAGGCGGTGGATGACACCGTCTGGGCACGCAAGCTGTTCGTCTTCTCGATCTTCACCATCACCGCCTTGAGCGTGATGATGTCCCTGGATTTCCAGGTGCCGAAAGAGTTGCTGCTGACGTACGCTCACTGAGTGATCGAGCAGTAAAAAACCCCGCCTTCGAAAGAAGCGCGGGGTTTTTTATTGAGGGGCCTTTAAACTATGCCAAATCTTACAAATGCAGGAAGCAGCGTGATGAGTAAAAAAGCCGTTATCGTATTCAGTGGTGGGCAGGATTCGACCACCTGCCTGATCCAGGCACTGGCGCTGTATGACGAGGTGCACTGCATTACCTTCGATTATGGCCAGCGCCATGTGGCGGAAATCGAAGTCGCACAGAAACTCGCCAAACAGCTGGGCGCCACCGTTCACAAAGTGATGGACGTGTCGCTGTTGAACGAGCTGGCCATCAGCAGCCTGACCCGCGACAACATTCCGGTACCCATGGTGAACAGCTCGGGCGAGAGTTTGCCGAGCACATTCGTGCCTGGCAGGAACATTCTGTTTTTGACCCTCGCGGCGATCTACGCCTACCAGGTCAAGGCGGAAACGGTGATCACCGGGGTGTGTGAAACCGACTTCTCCGGCTATCCCGATTGCCGGGACGAGTTCGTCAAGGCGCTGAACAAAGCGCTGCAACTGGGCATGGAATACGACGTGCGCCTGGAAACGCCGTTGATGTGGCTGAACAAGGCCGAGACCTGGGCCCTGGCGGACGATCACCAGCAGATGGACCTGATCCGCAACCAGACCCTGACCTGCTACAACGGCATTATCGGTACGGGTTGTGGCAACTGCGACGCGTGCAACCTTCGCGCACGTGGCCTGAACGACTACCTCGAAAACAAGGCAGCCGTCATGCAGAGCCTGAAAAGCAAACTGGCGTGATGTCGATCGTTCCCACGCTCCGCGTGGGAACGCATCCCGTGCCGCTCCGCGTCACAAAGGCGGACGCGGAGCGTCCAAGGCGGCATTCCCACGCAGAGCGTGGGAACGATCATCAGCTGGCGTGCGGTTGGGCCTGGGTATCGCCCGTGATGTAGCGCTTGAACAGCGAGCGGGCGCCATAGGCCGGCAGGATGTTGAAGAAGGCAAAGCAAACCTTGATCGCGATCTGCACGTAGATCATGTTCAGGATGTCGCTGGTCTGCATGGCGCCGTAGAACGCGATGAAGCAGAACAGGAAACTGTCGATGATCACCGCGAAGAACGTACTCAGGAAAATCCGCAGGAACAGGTACCTGGAATTGGTCAGCTCCTTGATCTTGCACAGCAGGTACGAGTTGATGTTCTCCGACACCAGGAACGAAACCGAAGAGGCGATGAGCACCGACGACACCTGGATGATCACGTCGTTGTAAGGCCCGTCGAGCTTCCAGCCTGGCAAGCCGGGGAGGAAGGTCGAGCCGTAGAGCAGGATGATGATCATCGCGTTACTGGCAAACGCAAACAGGATGGCCCGTCTCGCCAGCCGCAGGCCGAATTGTTCGTTGAGCAAGTCCACGATCAGAAACGTCAGCGGGTAAAGGAACGTGCCGGGCGTGACGATAATGCCCAGCGACTCCAGGTAGATAGGTTTGGTCGCGGCGATGCTGGTGAAGATATAGAACGTAAAGAGCAGCAGGTTCAGGATGATGTAAATCATCCATGAGTTCTCGTTGCGGTCGTTGAGGTCGTACGCGGTCAGCGCTCCGCCCTGTGAGTAGAACTTCTTGTACATGTTCTTGACTTCCATTTTATTTAAATTGTCCATGATTTCGCTGTTCAGCACTTCGCTCAGCTTTATCCGAATGATCTTGCCCGTGGCGATCACCATGATCACCGCCAGGCTCTTGTCATTCTCGAACCCCAGCAACTTGTATTTGCTGTTTTCGACTTCGTGCTCATACGTTGTCATTGAAGCGCTCCTCGATGATATCTCCCACCACACAGATACGATCCGAGCTGACACACGCTTGATCCGTGATAAATAGTTTTTTGCTGAGCCTGTCGTACACCAACTTTTCCTTGTCGTCGCTCGACGTCCCTTTCTGCACGATCAACAAATCGCCCGGCTCGTTGACGCCGGCAATCGCATGTTCCAGCAGCACGGCTATCAAGTTGTAGGAAGTGCCGAAGTAGTAGGTCAGCGGGTACAGCGTGGCGAGTTCGCCAATGCGCTTGTCCATGCTCGCCATGACCTGGCTTTGCTTGATGATCGGCACGGCAGCAGGGTTCATGTTGCCCTGGGGGGAAATACTGCTGTCGATGATCTCTTTTTCTTCGAAGTCGAGGGTCTCGATTTCTTCATAGGAAACGCCGAAGAAATCCGAGATCTTGCGGATGGTGGACTGCTGTACGTTGACGACCTTGCCTTCCAGAATGTTGTAGATCGTGGTTCTGGTCAGGCCGGCCGCGTTGCACAACGACAGCTGCGTCTCTCCGCGGCTCTTGATCAGGTATTTGATATTGCTCTTCAAATACTCGGTGCGTTCTTTTCTGTGAATCAAATGCCCACCACTTCCTTATGTTCTACACAGAGCGTCCATGTTGCGCTGGGGGTGCGTGCTTCGCCGCGGCGCGAAGTGTTGCATGCGCCTGCCACAAGAATAAAGACCGTGATCAGTTTTTTGGCGATTGGCCAGCATTCAGCCAGGAAAAACCGCGTCTTGTCCCCCTATGCTCAGCCAAAAAGAATCATTTAATTTGGAAAATGTTCATTTTTCTGCTTAATTGCCCTGCGCCCAACGGAAAGGCGCACGGGATTTTCAGGGAAGGAACACAGGACAATGGCAGTCGACACGCAATCACTTACCCACCAGGCCGACCTGCTGCAACGAGGGCTGGCGGATCTACGGGCAGAAGACGCGGAGCTGGCAGGGTTGCTGGATGCGGAAGTCACGCGCCAACACCAGACGCTGTCGCTGGCCGCTTCGTCCTGCGCAGTGAGGCCGAATATCCTGGCGGCGTCCGCCTCGCTGCTGGTCAACGTGACCGCCGAGGGCACGCCCGGCTGGCGTCATCACGCCGGCTGCGAGAATGCCGACCGGGTCGAAGCCCTGGCTGTGCGCCGAGCGCGTGAGCTGTTCGGTGCGCAATACGCCGGCGTGCAATCACACTCGGGTTCGACTGCCAACTATCAGGTACTGGCGGCCTTGCTGGAGCCGGGAGACACCGTGCTCGGCATGGCTCCCGATCATGGCGGGCATCTGAGCCACGCCAGCCCCGTCGCGTTCACCGGCGCGAACTACAAGGCGCTCCGGTACGGCACTACCTCCAAGGGTGTTATCGACTACGACCAGGTGCGCACACTGGCGCTGGCCCATCGCCCGCGCGTGATCATCTGCGGGGCGACGGCCTACTCGCACACCATTGATTTCGCGCGCTTGCGTGGGATTGCCGACGAAGCCGGGTCGATCCTGCTGGCGGACATTTCGACCATCGCCGGCCTGGTCGCCACCGGGCGCCATCCGAGCCCGATCGACGCAGCCCACGTCACTACGCTGTGCACCCATAAACAACTGGGCGGCCCGCGTGGCGGCCTGATCCTTTCCGGTCGCGACGCCGAAACCAAGGTGCCGGGCCTTAAGACCAGCTTCAGCCGGCTCCTCGATCAAGCCGTGTTCCCACGAATGCAGGGCGCACCGGCCTTCAACATGATCGCGGCAAAGGCGGCGGCGTTCGGCTACGCCATGTCCGCGGATTTCGACGCCTGGATGGCGCGTATTCGCACCACGGCCGACGAACTGGCCAACGCGTTCCAGGCCTGTGACTACGAGGTGGTGGGCGGGCGCAGTGAAAACCACTCGGTGCTGATTCGCTTGCGTGGCGGCATCACCGGCGCCATCGCCCAGGCGGCGCTGGAGCAGTGCGGCATCATCGTGGACAAGCATCGCGCACCGGGAGAGACGCGACCGTCATTCGTCGCTGGCGGGTTGTGTATCGGCACCGGCTCCCTGGCGCAACGCCAGCTCGACGCCGATGGATGTCGGCAGGTCGTCGAACTGGTGTGCCGGGTACTCGATGCGGTCACGCCCCTCAACGAGCACAAGTTCACCCTGGATCCGAATGCACAGGAATCACTGCGCTTGCAGGCTCAAGCCTTGTGCGCGAAGTATCCCCTCGCGGATTACCTGCACAACTGAGCAAACATCCAAATGGATGTTTCATGTTATTGCAGGATAAATTGCTGTACGGTGTTTAAGCGGCTGTTATAGACGGTCGCGTTGTTGCTCATTCTCATCATTAACAAGCTGCACGACAGCTTGGCGTTCTCCTGGCAGTTATAAAAAGGGCTCTTAAAGTCCGTTCAACCTCCGTGAACGAAGTACTCAGCCTTTTGCAGTGAAGTCGAACTAGGCCCGTGCGCCGATAGTTGTTCGACTCATGAGGAGATATCCCGTGATAACCCGAAGAAAACTCCTGTATTCAGGCGCAGCCTTGACCGGTGCTGGCCTGTTTGCCCCGCTGTGGGCAGGTGCCGCGCTGGCGCAGGAAGTCAGCAGCGCCGCCAGCGACGACATTGAATCCTTCCGCCAACTGTCGATGTTCCTCCTCGAACGCTCGAACCTGGATGCCGCCTTGTCCTTGCGCATCCTGGCCCAGTGCACCCGGAACGACCCTGCATTCCCCGAGAAGATCAAAGCCTTGTGGAGCAAGGTTGGCCAGCATCACTTGCGCAACGTCGGCCAGTTGTCCGGCAGCCCGTTCTACGCCGACCCGGTGATCAAGGACACGACGCAGAAAATCGTCTCCGCCTGGTACCTGGGCTACACCGGCACGCCGGTGTCCCTGCGCGCCACCGACGGCACGCGCCTGGTCACCTTCACCGGCGCCCTGGCCTATGCGCCGACCGCGGACGCCACGGTGATCCCGACGTACTCCCGGGGAAAAACCAATTACTGGGTCAATCCTCCGGCCACGCTGGCCAACGACTAAGACAAGGCACTTTTATGAATCAGGATTTTGACGCCGATGTCATTGTGGTTGGCTCCGGCGCATTAGGCAGTAACGCAGCCTTTGAATTGGCCAGGCACGGCAAGTCAGTGATTATTCTGGAAGCCGGTGAACATATTCCCCGCTGGAAGATAGTCGAGAACTTCCGTAATTCGTCGAACAAGGGCAATTACAACTCACCCTATCCGAATGAACCGTGGGCCCATCATTCTTACGATGAGCAATACATCGAGAACACCGGTTCTTTCGAGTTCCGCCCCGGCATGTTGAAACTGGTGGGCGGTACCACCTGGCACTGGGCGGCAGCGTGCTGGCGTTACTTGCCCAACGATATGAAACTCAAGACGCTCTACGGCGTAGGTCGCGACTGGCCGCTGGAATACAGCGAGCTGGAACCCTATTACGTGCGTGCGGAAATTGCCCTGGGCGTATGCGGCAGTGACACCCAGGACCAGAGCGGGCAGGGCGGCGGCGCGTTCCCGCCACGCTCAAGCCCGTACCCGATGGCGCCGGAAGGTGATACCTACCTGTTCCAGCGCCTGCGCGAACGCATGGCCCCGGCGGGGTATCACTTTATCCATGAGCCCAATGGCCGTGCCACTGAACCCTACGACGGGCGCCCGGCGTGCAGCGGCAACAACAACTGCATGCCGGTCTGCCCCATCGGCGCGATGTACAGCGGCGACGTGCACGCCCGCCATGCGGAACAGGCCGGCGCCAAGCTGATCACCGACGCCACCGCCTACAAGCTGGAAAAAGGCGCGGACGACAAGATCGTCGCCATCCATTACCGCAGCTCCACCGGCGCCGATGTGCGGCTCACTGCCAAGTACTTCATCGTTGCCGCCCACGGCCTGGAAACCCCCAAGCTGCTGCTGATTTCCGAGGTGGCCAACTCCTCCGACCAGGTCGGTCGCAACCTGATGGACCACACTGGCCAAGGCCTGCAATTTATCGCCGACGAGCCGTTGTGGCCGGGACGCGGCGCGGTGCAGCAGGGCGGGATTTTCAATCGCCGCGACGGCGAGTTCCGCAAGGAGCGGGCCTCGGTCAAACACTCGATCTCCAACAACGTGCCGAACATTGCCGTGGCCAAGCGGCTGATCGCCCAGGGCGTGTACGGCAAGGAGCTGGACGAACGCATCCGCCACGATGCGGCGCGTTGGGTCGACGTCTCTACCGTGTATGAAACCCTGCCATTGCAGACCAACACCGTGCGCCCGAGCCGCACCCGCAAGGACGCCCTGGGCATTCCGATGCTGGTGGTCAACTACGAGGTGGGCGACTACGTGAAGGCGGCCAAGGCCGGCGTCACTGAAGACTATGCGCACTTCGTGCAGCTGATGGGCGGCACGGTGGTGGAAGACAACACCGGCTACCAGAACCGCGACCACCTGATGGGCACCGTGATCATGGGCGCCAACCCCAAGGATTCGGTGGTCAACCACGAGTGCCGCACCCACGACCACGCCAACCTGTTTCTCGCCACCACCGGGGTGATACCGGCCTCCGGCACCATCAACCCGACCCTGGCCGGCGTGGCGCTGAGTATCCGTATGGCCGACATCATTGCGCGGGAGGTCTAGGTGATGGGATTGCTTAAATTTCCATTGCTGGCCTTGCTGCTCACCGCGTTGCCGGTGTTTGCCGCTGAAGACACTGCCGCGCTGATCCAGAAAGGTGCGTATGTCGCCCGTGCCGGCGACTGCGAAGCCTGCCACCGTACCGCCGAGAATGGCGGCGCGCCGCTGGCCGGCGGGTATGTGATCGACTCGCCCATGGGCAAGATCATCTCCAGCAACATCACCCCGTCCAAGGCCTACGGCATCGGCGACTACACCGAGCAACAACTGGCGGACGCCTTGCGCAAAGGCATCAACGCCAAGGGCCAGCACCTGTACCCGGCGATGCCCTACACCTCTTACCAGGGTATGAGCGATGACGATATCCACGCCTTGTATGTGTACCTGCAACAGGGCGTCAAAGCCGTGGACCAGCCGGTGCCGGAAACGCACCTGGCGTTCCCGTTCAACATCCGCCAACTGATGTTCGGCTGGAACCTGGTGTTCCTCGACAGCCAGGGTTTTGTGCCCAAGCCCGGCGCCACCGAACAGACCAGCCGTGGCCAGTACCTGGTGGACAACCTCGCCCACTGCGGCGCCTGCCACACCCCACGTAATGCCTTGATGGCCGAGGACAACAGCCAGTACCTGGCCGGTGCGAAACTGGGTGGCTGGGTCGCGCCCAACCTCACCTCCGACAAGGTCAGCGGGCTGGGGGACTGGAGCGAAGATGACCTGGTCAACTTCCTGAAAAACGGTCACCTCGCCGACAAGGCCCAAGCCGCGGGCGGCATGGCCGAAGCCGTGGAAAACAGCTTCCGCTACCTCAGCGACAGCGACCTGCATGCCATGGCCGCCTACCTGCACAGCGTGCCGCCGATCCGCGATCCCGGGCAAACCGAGCGGGTGGTGCGTGACGTCAAGCCGGTGGACATGAGCACCCTGGAAACCGGCCAGGGCGATCAAGCCTCACTGGCCGATGCCACTGGCCTGGATGGCGCACGCCTCTACAACTCGGCCTGCTCCAGCTGCCACGGCCGCGATGGCCAGGGCTCGGCTGACAAGTTCTACCCGTCCCTGAGCCTCAACACCGCGCTCAACGGCAACCAGGCCAACAACCTGGTGATGGCGATCATCGCGGGCATCGACCGCAAAGGTGCCGACGGCGCCGTGAGCATGCCGGCCCTGGGCGGTGACCTGAACGACGCGCAAATCGCCGCCATCGCCAACTACAGCCTGCACACCTTCGGCAACCCGGCGCTGAGCGTCAGTTCCGAAGAAGTCACCAGCCTGCGTCGCGGTGGGGATGCGCCGTTGTTGATCACGGCCATGCCGTACCTGCTGTGGGGCGGTGGCCTGGTGGTGCTGTTGCTGATCATCGTGCTGTTGCTGTGGCGCCGTCACCACCAACACCTGCGGGCAGTGGAGGCCAAGCGGATCGCGTTGAACCGGCGTTTTCATTCCAACTAGCCGGAAACGCAAAAGCCCCGCCTTCGGTATGAAGTGCGGGGCTTTTTGTTGGTTGGGTAAATCACCGGCTGTTTTCCTCGTCATACCCAATTGCAGGAACGGGGGCGAATCCCGCACCTGAAGCTGCGAGCCGACAAGGAGAGGTCTTCATGGTCAACGTGAGTCGTCGTTCCCTGATCGCACTGGGCGCGGCCTTGCCGTTGCTGGGTCGCCTGGACTGGGCTGAGGCAAGCCCCGCCGTGGCGGCGCCCGAGGTGCTGCTCAACTACAACGAAAGCCCCTACGGGCCCTCGCCGGCTGCGCGGCAGGCCATGCAGCGCGGTATTGCCGTTTCGGGGCGCTACCCGTACCCGGACATGTACGCGCTGGTCGAACAGTTTGCCAAACAGCAGGGCATTCTGGAGGAACAGGTGGCGGTGTTCGCCGGCTCCATGGCTGCGTTGCGCTACGCGGTGCTGGCGTTTACCAGCGAAACCCGCAGCCTGGTGATGGCCACGCCTTCCTACGAAGTTCCGCGCCAGGCAGCCGAGTCGTGCAAGGCCAGGGTGCATGAAGTGGACCTCACCGCCGATCACGCCCATGACCTTCCCGCCATGCTCACCGTTGACCGCCAGCCCGGCCTGATCTATCTCTGCAACCCGAACAATCCCACCGGCACCCTCACACCCGCCAAGGCCATCGAACAGGCACTGGCGCGCAAACCCCAGGGCAGCATTTTGCTGGTGGACGAGGCCTACATCGACTTCAGTGACGCACCCAGTTGTGTGGCGTGGGTCAAGGACCATGATGACTTGCTGGTGCTGCGCACGTTCTCGAAAATCTATGGCCTGGCCGGCGCACGCCTGGGGCTTGCGATCGGTCATCCGCAGCTGCTGGAACAACTGGCGGTGTTTGGCGGGGACAACGTGCCTGCGGCCGCCAGCCTGCTGGCCGCCCGCGCCAGCCTTGCGGATACGCAACTGGTGCCGGCGCGCAAGGCGCTCAATACCCGGTTGCGGGATGAGACGGTGGCCTGGCTAAAAAACCGCGGATTCACCTGCACGGCGTCTCACAGCAACTGCTTCATGATTGATGTGCGCCGTCCGGCGGAACAGGTCATCGAGCGGCTGGGCGAGCAGGGCGTGAAGATTGGGCGCGTGTGGCAAAACTGGCCGCAGTGGGTGCGGGTCACCGTGGGCAACGCTGATGAGATGCAGCGGTTTCGCGAGGTGTTTGCGGCTCAAGTCGTAGGCTGAATTCGCTGCGACGCAGGTCAAATGTGGGAGCGGGCTTGCTCGCGAAAGCGGAGTGTCAGTCAATGCATACGTGACTGACCCACCGTCTTCGCGAGCAAGCCCGCTCCCACATTTAGATCGAGTTACTGCTGGGCGATGCTGTAGCCCTCAAACGCCGTCTGCTGCTGCAGCGCGGTGATGATGCTTTTACGCGTCAGTGGCTGCTCGGCGCCCGAGTTATCCACAAAGGTTTCAACTTCCAGTTCCGCCTCGTCACCTTCACCGACAAAGGTAAAGCCGAGGAATTCAAACGCCTCACGGTCCACGTTCGGCTTGGATCGCGGCGAACGCAGCGGCAGGGTGACGCTGATGCCGTCCTTGCTGATGGCGAACACTTCCACTTCCTTCTTCGGGCGGGAAGCCTTGCCTTTGCCGGCGCTCGGGTTGCTGATGGCCTGGTGGGTCTGGTTCAGCACCTTGAGGGCCAGGCCGTAGACCAGCTCCTGGAACTCCGGGTCGTCCTTGAAGCTGGACAGGATGCGGCTGATGGAGAACTTGCTGTTCAGGTCTTCGAGGGCGGCGTTGTCGGCGGCTTCGGCGTCCTTGAGCTGCTTGAGCTCGCCCATCAGGTCGTAGGCCTTGTCGTCGTCGAAGGCGTCGTGGGCCTGGCGGATGGCCACGCGCAGCTCGCGGATCTGGTCGCTTTCCTTGGAGGTGTGGAACGCGTCCAGCACCATTTCACTGATGGTCTTGGCCGCCGGCACGTGCTGTGAAAGATTGATGGCGTTTTCGTATTCAGCTTTGGATTGCAAGGCGACTACGGATTCTTCGGTGCGGGAATCAGACATTGAAATTTCACTACTTCAGTAAACGGGGAGACGGGAAAAGCGTCGCGCATTTTCAGCGGGGAGGGGGATCAGGTCAAGGCAGGATCCTGACGGTAAATGGCGTCAATAGTGATAGCGACACATGAGGATCTGTATTTCACCCTCCTCAATCCCGTACACCAGACGATGTTCCGCTGTGATTCGCCTGGACCAGAAACCACTGAGGTTATGTTTGAGTGGTTCTGGTTTGCCAACGCCGTCAAAAGGATCACGCTGGATCGATTTGATCAGTAAGTTGATGCGTTTGAGCCCAGCTTTGTCGTTTTGTTGAAACCAGAGGTAGTCGTCCCAGCCTTCAGGCGTAAAGAGTATTTTCATTCTTCAATCAACTGCCTCGGCTTGGCCTTTCCGGCTCGCAGGCTGTTGATCGATTTGATCAAGCGTTCCGCGTTGTTGGGAGAGCGCAGCAGATAGGCCGTCTCTTCAAGAGCGTTGAACTCTGAGAGAGAGATCATGACCACCGGTTCACCTTTTTGCCGGGTCACCAACAGAGGGGCACGATCTTCGTTTACCCGATCCATCGTGTCCGAGAGATGGGCCCGTGCATGGGTGTAGTTGATAGTTTCCATAATTGAGTCCTCGCTTAATGGCTGAAACGTACAGAAATACGTACAGGTCATCAAGGGGCATCTTACCAACGGTTGATTTAACCAAGGCGCTTGCCCATTTCGAAGGCGCGTTTTTCGTAGCCCAATTCCTGGTACAGCCGCTACCTGTTATCGGCGATCACGTAAAGGCGCGGCGTCGGCCCCAAGCCCTTCGACGAAGCCGGCAATGCGCTGGCAAGCCTCCCTGAGGGTGTCATCGGCGACGGTAAACGAAACCCGCACAAACCCTTCGGCGCTGGGGCCAAACGCTTGGGCGTCAAGCACCGATACGCCGGTCTGGCGATACAGTTGCCAGGCGAATTCCCGGCCGCTGAGCCCGGTGCGGCGTACGTCCACCAGCATGAACATGCCCGCCTGGGGGACTCGGCAGTCCAGCTCGCTGATCGCACTCAACGCGTTCACCACCAGGTCACGCCGGCGCCGATACACCGCACGGGCATCGCTGACCAAGGCCTCATCCAGTTCCAGTGCCTTGAGCGCCGCCGCCTGGATAAACCCTGGCAGGCCGTAAATCATGCACAGCAGCAAGTTTTCCAGATGGTTGATCAATGTGGGCGGGCCGGCCACCCAGCCAACCCGCCAGCCGGTCATGGCGTGGCTTTTCGACAGGCTGTTGAGCACCACCGTGCGCTCGGCCATGCCGGGTAACGCGCTGATGCTCAGGTGTTGATCGTCATAGATGAGCTGCCCATACACTTCATCGCAAATCACCCACAGGTCGTGGGCGCGTGCCACTTCGGCGACGGCTTCCAGCTCTTCGCGGCAGTAGACATTGCCGGTGGGGTTGCACGGTGTAGCGAGGGCGATGCCCCGGGTCTTGTCGGTAATCGCGGCTTGCAGCGCGGTACGGGTCAGGCGAAAGCCGTTGGCGGCCGGTTGTTCGACGGTTCTAATGCGTGCCCCCGAGGCTTGGACACAGGCCTCGTAGGTCAGGTACATCGGCTCTGGCACCAGCACTTCATCGCCGTGGCTGAACAGGCACAAGCAGGCCGCGAACAGGCCATTCTGCGCGCCGGCGACCAGGGCGATATTGTCGGCGTGCACCGCAATCCCTTGCAGCAGGCTCTGGCGGGCCGCGATGGATTCCCGCAGTTTCGGGCGGCCGAGCACAGGGGTGTAGTGGGTGTCGCCGGCGCGCAGGGCGTCCACGGCGGTTTCACAGATCGCGCTGTGTGTGGCGAAATCCGGGTCGCCGACACTGAGCACAATCACGTCTTCGCCACGCAGTTGGGCTTCGGCGGCGGCGTAGTGAATATCCCAGGCACTGACGGATTCGCCGCCAATGCGCCCCACAAAGGGTGAATAACGCATCCTTGCTCTCCTCGCCGACATCGATGCCCGCGTCAATTAGTCAATTTCAGTTCCACTGTAGAACATGCCGCCTGATCCACATCAAGGGCCGCGCGCAAAAAATCCGCTACAACGAAGCTGGGGCTGGCCATGCCCCGGTTATCTGCCTGATGACCCAATAAAAACGATTGCAGACCTGCGCCGAGGGGACCGCCCCAGGCCGGGTTATTAAAGGAATAGTGCGATGATTTTTCCCCTGTCACGTCTGGGCCTTGTGGGGGTGGTGCTGTGCCTGTCCCTTCCCCTGCACGCCAACGAAGCCGACCCCACGCTGATCGAACAGGGCAAATACGTTGCCCAACTGGGCGACTGCATCGCCTGCCACACCGCCAGGCAAGGCGCGCAGATGGCCGGCGGGCTGGAACTGGGCACGCCGATGGGCACGATCTATTCGAGCAACATCACCCCGGACCGTGATACCGGCATCGGCCAGTACACCTTCGAGCAGTTCGACCGGGTGATGCGTGAAGGCGTGACGCCGGCCGGGCAGAACCTGTACCCGGCGATGCCTTACCCGTCCTACGCGAAGATGAGCGAAGGCGACATGCGCGCCTTGTTCGCCTACCTGATGCAGGGCGTGGAGGCGGTGAACAAACCCAACCTGGACGCCGAGATGGGCTTCCCGTTCAACCAGCGCTGGGGCCTGGCGCTGTGGAATTTGGCGTTTCTCGACAAGCAACCATTCGTGCCGGACCCGGCGAAGGATGACGTGCTTAACCGTGGCGCCTACCTCGTCCAGGGCCTGGGCCACTGCGGCTCGTGCCACACCCCGCGCGGCATCGCCTTCCAGGAAAAAGCCCTGAGCGACGCGGGCCGCAGTGGCCGGCATTACCTGGCCGGGGAGACTGTCGAGCACTGGCGCGCCTTGAGCCTGCGCAACCTGTGGACGGTGGACGACACCGTGCAATTGCTCAAGACCGGGCAGAACCGCTTTGCCACGGTCGCGGGCAACATGGCGGATGTGATTCATCACAGTACCCAACACTTCACCGATGCCGATTTGACCGCCATCGCGACGTATCTCAAATCCCTGCCGCCGGGCAAGGACGACCTGCCGATGCCCGCCGTGGCCCACGAACCCGCCGCACCGCCCAAGGACTTGTTCACCAGCCGTGGTGGCCTGGGCTATATGCAGTTTTGCAGTGACTGCCACCGCAGCGATGGCGGCGGGGTGAAAGGGCTGTTCCCGCCGTTGGCCGGCAACCCGAGCGTTGCCTCGAACAACCCGACGTCACTGCTGCACATCACCCTCACCGGTTGGGAAACCGCCGAGACCGCAGCCCATCCACGGATCTACACCATGCCTGGGTTTGCGCGGTTGGCGGATCAGGAAATCGCTGAAATCCTCAGTTTCGTGCGCAGCAGTTGGGGCAACGAAGGTACGCCTGTCACGGCTGCCCAAGTGAAGAAAATGCGCGGCCAGCTCAACCCGGTCACCACCGACTCTTCAGCGTTTGAAACCCCACGCCTGGCCGAATTGTTGGCGGCGCCGAATGCCGATCAGGTGGTACGCGGCATGCGCCTGCACCTGCAGACCAAGGAACTGCTGCCCAATAACGTGGGCAACTCGCTGAACTGCACCAGCTGCCATCTCAACGCCGGCACCGTGGCGGATGGTTCGCCGTTTGTGGGCGTCTCGGCATTTTTCCCGAGCTATGCGCCGCGTGCGGGCAAGGTGGTGAGCCTGGAAGAGCGGATCAACGGCTGCTTCCGTCGCTCGATGAATGGCAAGCCGTTGCCAGCGGAATCGGCGGATATGCAGGCGATGGTGGCGTACTTCGACTGGATGAAAAACAACACCAGGCCCGAAGACAAAGTCGCCGGGCGCGGGGTGGGCAAGGTCGACCCGGCGATCAAGCCGGATATGCAGAATGGCAGGCAGGTGTACGCCCGGCAATGCGCGGTGTGCCATGGCGACAATGGCCAAGGGTTGACGCGGGCGGATGGCGAGTTGGTGTACCCGCCGTTGTGGGGCGAGCAGTCGTTCAATATCGGGGCGGGGATGGCGCGGCTGTACACGGCGGCGGCGTTCGTCAAACGCAACATGCCGATCGGTTTCCACGAGAAATTCCCGTTGGGGCAGGGCGGGTTGTCGGATCAGGAGGCGGTGGATGTGGCAGCGTACTTCTCCCAACAACCTCGTCCGGATTTCCCGGACAAGGTGAAGGACTGGCCGAAGGGGGGTAAGCCCGTGGATGCGCGGTACTAACCCCACCACCTGTTCGAAGTGGGCACAGTCAATGTGGGAGCGGGCTTGCTCGCGAAGACGGTGAGTCAGTCACCCATGTATTGACTGACACTGCGCTTTCGCGAGCAAGCCCGCTCCCACAGTTTTAACCGAGTGCAGTCAGTTAGAAGGTGGTGCGCAACCCGACCTGCACACTTCGACCCGGCGCCGGGGCGATGTCCCGCAGGATCGAACTGGCGTAGCGCACGGTCTGGTTCGTCAGGTTCTCGCCGTTGACGAACGCCAGCCACTGGCTGCCGCCGACATTGAAGCGGTAGCCGGCGCTGGCGCCCAAGGTGGTGTAGCCGTCGGTGCCGCTTTCGTTATCCGGCACCCGGCCCTGGCCCGCCGCGTGTTCAACGTCAATCCGCGCCTGCCAGCGATCCAGTTCCCACAAGAGGCCGCTGTTCAAACGCAACGGCGCAATGCGGGGCAACGCTTCACCCGTGTCCAGGTTGGTTGCACGGGTGTAGTCGCCCGACAGTTCCAGCGCAAACTTGCCGTAGGCACCTTCCCCCAGCTTGATGTGATCCTGGGCTTCAAAGCCTGCGAAACGCGCACGCACACCGGAATATTTGTACTCAGGGATGCCGCCGGCGTCTTCCTCGCCTTCGTCATTCAAGGTGCGACCGCTGCCCAGCAGGCCGATGTAGTTGGAGAAGTGGCTGTAGAACACGCCGAAGCTGCCCTTGTGGGTGCCGTTGTCGAAGCGCAGCGCCAGGTCGCTGGACACGGCTTTTTCTTTCGACAGGTTGGCGTCGCCCAGTTCGTAGGTGCCGGTGGCGACGTGAGCGCCGTTGGCATACAGCTCGTAGAAGGTCGGGGCACGTTCGGTGTAGCCGAGGGTGGCGGCCAGGGACCAGATCGGCGTGAGGGTGTACACCGCGCCGGACGACAGGCTGCCGGCGGTGAAGTCGGCGGATTTGTCGGCATTGGCGAAGCGTGCGTTGCCCTTGCCGTCCGGGTCGACGTTGGTGTGTTCCAGGCGCCCGCCGAGGCTCAGCTTGAGGCGCTCGGTGGCCTGCATTTCTTCGAGGATAAACAGCGCGCCGGCGTTGGTATCGGTCTGCGGCACGAAGGCTTCTTCACCCAGGGCCGAGAATTCATTGCGACTGACTTGGGCGCCCACCACGCCGTTGAACGGCCCGATCGGCAAGTGTCGCGCTTCCACCCGGGCTTCATAGCCCTTGTTCTTGAAGGTGGTACCGGTCTCGCCGCCTTCGATTTCCATGTGCTTGTAGTCGGTATAGCCGGCGTCGAGTTTGACCGAGGTGAACGGGCCTTGCAGGTTGCGGATTTCGGACGCAAAGGCGTAGTGATCCTGCTTCATGCGGATGCGCACGTCCTGCTCGGCCGGGGAGCCGTAGTTGCTGTCGTAGTTGCTGTAGGACAGCCCGGCGTAACCGTCGTCCCAAGTGTAGGAACCGCCGACTGCACCACCGTCCTGGCGTCCGTCGCTGTTGCCGAGGCGACCGTTCTTGCCTTCACCGTCGTCGCTTGGCGGTGCATGGCGGCTGCGGGCAAAGCCGGGGATTTTCAGGTCGTTGAATTCCCGCGCGCTGGCGTCCAGGTGCAAGGCGAAGGTGCCGTTGCCGGCTTCCAGTTTGCCGGCGCTGCTGCGGGTGGTGTCGGCGCCGCCGTAGCGCAATTCACCGGCCCCGTGAATGCCTTCGATGGCTTCGGTGGGGATGCGGTTGTCGAAGGTATTGACCACGCCGCCGATGGCGCTGCCGCCATAGAGCAGGGCGGCCGGGCCACGCACGATTTCAATGCGGTCGACGTTGACCGGGTCCAGCGGCACGGCGTGGTCATAGGACAACGACGAGGCATCCAGCGCGCCGACTCCGTTGCGCAGGAGGCGAATGCGGTCACCATCCTGGCCACGAATGATCGGCCGGCTGGCCCCCGGGCCGAAGTACGACGACGACACACCGGGCTGCTTGTTCAGGGTTTCACCCAGGCTGCCTTTTTGTTGCAGGGTCAGGTCATCGCCTTCCAGCACGGTGGTGGGCGAGGCGAGGGTTTCGCTGCCCAACGGGTTGCCGGTGATGACTTGAGGTTGCAGTTCCAGGGCGTTGGCCTGGGAGGTGATCAACAGGGCGGCGGCCAGCGGGGTGAGGCGCCAGAGAGAAGAGAGGGACATCGGTCGTTCCTTGGCAAACGGCAAAAAGAGAAGGCTGAAAACGGTAAGGGATTCGATACCCTTTGATAGTTATCGTTACAATATAACATCACTTTTTCCCTGCCAAGGGGAACTTCCCCAAACCCCGCTCGATCACTCCCACGCTGATCGTTCCCACGCTCTGCGTGGAAATGCATGCCGTGACGCTCTGCGTCACCATTGCGCANNTGGGAACGATCGAACAGTGGCCTATAGTGAAGGCAACGCTTCCACCCGCACGGCCCGTCCGCTAAGGTGCGCGGCTTCGTTTTCTTCTTTTCTGCACAAAAGGCCCGGCATGACCGCGACAAACAAAGACCCACTGCACGGCGTCACCCTGGAACAGGTTCTCACCGCGCTGGTGGCGCATTACCAATGGGAAGGCCTGGCCGAGCGCATCAACATCCGCTGTTTTTCCAGTGACCCGAGCATCAAGTCGAGCCTGTCGTTCCTGCGCAAGACCCCGTGGGCGCGGGAGAAGGTCGAAGGTTTGTACGTGAAGTTGATGCGCACCAAGCGACCGGTCGAGGACTGAGGTGAAACGTCACCTTATCGGCCTCGCAGCCCTCGGCGGTTGGGCCGGCCTGGCGCTGCAGCAGTACATCATTTTCTACTACCGCTGGGTCGATGGCGCCAGCCTGTTGCCGGGCCTGGTGAATTTCTTCAGCTTCTTCACCGTGCTCACCAACACCCTGGTGGCGGTGGTGTTGACCCATGCGTGGGTGCAACGGCCAACTGCGGCGAGCCGGTTCTTTCTTGGGCCCGTGGTCAGCAGCGGGATCGCCGTGAGCATTGTCGTGGTCAGCCTCGCCTACAGCCTGTTGCTGCGGCACATGTGGCAGCCTGCGGGGGTGCAGTTTTTGGCGGACGAGCTGCTGCACGACGTGATGCCGTTGGTATTTGTCGCGTATTGGTGGTGGTGCGTGCCCAAGGGCAGCCTGCGCCTCAAACACATCGGGCTGTGGGTGATTTACCCGGTGGTGTACTTCGCCTATGCGTTGTTGCGCGGGTATGTGTGGGGGCTGTATCAGTACCCGTTCATTAACGTGGACACCCTGGGTTATCCACAGGTGTTCATCAATGCCGGGGGGATTCTGGTGGGGTTTGTGCTGATTGCTCTGGGGG
>NZ_JACARZ010000065.1:0-30888 GCF_013386315.1 Pseudomonas sp. P7779
CGGCGGTTGGCCAGGCCGGTGAGGCCGTCGGTGGCCGCCAGTTCCGACAACACCTTCTCGGCGCGATAGCGGCGGCGCAGTTCCAGGCGCAGCATCCAGGTCAGCCACAACAGCCCCACACACAGCACGCCGGTGGCGCCACTGATCAGCAGGGCGGAGCGCTTCCAGGCGGCAAACACGTCATCGCTCGACAACGCCACCACCACAATCAGCGGCAGCGCGCCGACGCTGGTGAAGGTGTACAGCCGTTGCGCGCCACTGATGGCGGAGATGGCGCTGAAACTGCCGCTGCCTTCGCGCAGCATTCGCTTGAAGTTGGGCCGCGCGCTCAGGTCCTTGTTGATCATGTCTCTTTCGAGCAGCGGCTGCTGGGCCAGCAGGATGCCGTCGTTATTCAGCAGGTTGATGCTGCTGCCGCTGCCGATGGTCAGGCTATTGAACAGCTGGTCGAAATACGCCAGGCGCATGGTTGCCACCGCCACACCGGCAAACTCGCCATTGGGCCCGGGCACCCGGCGGCTGAAGGCGATGCGCCAGACTTGATCGCAGTCGCAACGAATCCTGAAGGGCCGACTGATGAACAGCCCGGCATCGGGGTTCTGCTGGTGCACCTGGAAATAATCGCGATTGGCGAAGTTGCGGGGTGTGGGCGCCAGCGTGGAAGAGTCGGCGGTGACCGCGCCGGTTTTGTCCAGTAGCAGGACTTCGCCTTTGAAAGGGGCGGCCGTGGACTGGTCGAACTGCACCATATGCAGGACTTCGGCGGAAACCTGGGGCAGGTCATCGCGAGTGGTTGCGGTGATCAGGCCGTTCAGCGCCAGGTCGTAGAGCTCGACGTTGCGCAGCACATCGGCATTGATCAGTTGGGTGATATTGCTGGTGGAACGCTTGGCTGCCTGCAAGGCGCTGGCGTGTTCGCGGATCAGCAGTACGGCAACGATGACCACGATCAGCACGACAGTAAGGCCACTGCCCAGAATCAGCAAAAGCTCCGGGCGTGCAGGCAGGGTGAAGGCGCGGCGTTGACTCATGGGACTGGCTTCGGCACTCAAGATGCTGGCAGTTTAGTTCCATGCTGTGAAAAATAAGTCGTCGCCGCTAAAAGAAAGCCTGAAGGTTAAAAAACGTCAATCGGATAGTCGACGATCACGCGGTACTCATCCACGTCCCGGTCCACTGCCGCGTAGCCATTGCCGCCGCGATTGGTCGCCCATTGCAGGCGCACGGCCAGATCCTTGGCCTTGCCGCCTTGCACCACGTACTTGAGGTCGATGTCCCGTTCCCAGTGCTTGGCGTTCTTGCCGTCGGCACTGTACCAGGATGAGTAACCACGGCTGTCCGGATCGACCGTGGTCAGGTCGGTCTTGCCGCTGATGTAAGACACTGCCGAGGTCAGGCCCGGCAGGCCCAGCCCGACGAAGTCATAGGCGTACTTGAGCTTCCACGAGCGCTCGTTGGGGCCGTTGAAGTCGGAGTATTGCTGGGAGTTGTCCAGGTAGATGCTGTCGCCCTGGCTGATGTAGTCGAACGGCGTGTTGCCGTTGACCCGCTGGTAGGCGGCGGTAACGCTGTGATTGCCCACGCCCACGGTGAAATGCAGGCTGTAGGTGTTGTTGTCGATGTTGCCCAGCAAGGCTTTGCCGGTCTCCTGGGTGTGGTAGTAGTGCAGGCCCGGGTTCAGGCTGACCAGCTCGTTCAACTGCCAGGTGTAGTCCAGGTCGTAGTAGTACTGGTTCCAGATGTCCTTGAGTTCGGACGCGTACAGGTTGCTGGTCAGCCCCGGCACGCCGCTGAAGGACACGCCGGCCCAGTCGAGGTGGCGGCTGTCTTCGCCATTGGGCAATGCGCCGTAGCTGGTGCCGATGCGGCGACGGCCGCTCTGGTTGTAGAGCTTGGTGAAGCTGGCCTGGCCGCCCTCGAACATCCAGCCGTCCAGGCTGTGGTTGGTCAGGCTCACGCCGCGGAAGGTCTGGGGCAGCATGCGGGTCATGCCGCCGGCAATCACCGGGTTGTTGAGGAACAGGTCGCCGGCTTTCAGTTCGGTGTCGAAGGCGCGCATTTTCAGGGTGGCGCCGGCGGTGGAGAACGAGCCGGGCGCTTTGCCGTTGCCGGAGCTTACCGGCAGGATGCTCGAGCCGTCGGTGCCGCCACCGCCGTCGAGCTTGAGGCCGAGCATGGCGTTGGCGTCCAGGCCGAAGCCGACGGTGCCGGGGGTGTAGCCGGATTCGAAGATGCCGATGAAGCCCTGGCCCCATTCCTTGCTGTCATCGGTGTGAATGTCGCGACGGTCGCGGTTCATGTAGTAGTTGCGGGTGTTGATCTTGAAGCTGGAACCTTCGACGAAGCCGTCGGTGGCCGGGGTGTCTGCCGCGTGGGCAAGGGGAACGATCGTTGCAGCAATCGCGAGGAATAACGGGGTGAACGTCAGCGAGGTTTTCACCGGTGGAGCTCCTTTGGGTCAATCGAAACCGGCCAGTGTTGTTGGGGTTCCTGGCCTTTTTTCAGCGCAAAAAAAAGCCGCTGAACTCAGCGGCTTTAAGACAGATTCCCAGTGTAGAGCCCTGGAAATAAGTCGAGGGAAATCGGGGGAGAGCGGGTCGGTCTTAACCGCTGCGCTCATCGATGCGACAAATTAGCGCAGGTGAGCGGTGCGATACAGAGTGTAACAAGATAATGACTGTTGCCCAAATCGCAACAGTCTGGCTGTGGGGTGTGAGGGGCGGCCTGACAAGCCCTACCCAAGAATGTTAGCGTGCTTGCCATTCCCACGTAGTCGATGAGCCCGCCTTCCATGAAAAAGACCGTCCTCGCCTTCAGCCGCGTCACCCCGGAAATGATCGAACGCCTGCAACAGGATTTCGATGTCATCGCCCCCAACCCCAAGCAGGGCGACATCAACGCCCAGTTCAACGAAGCCTTGCCCCATGCCCACGGCCTGATCGGCGTAGGCCGCAAACTGGGCCGCGCGCAACTGGAAGGTGCAAGCAAACTGGAAGTGGTTTCCAGCGTGTCGGTGGGCTACGACAACTACGACCTGGCGTACTTCAATGAGCGCGGGATCATGCTCACCAACACCCCGGATGTGCTCACCGAAAGCACCGCCGACCTGGCATTCGCCCTGCTGATGAGCAGCGCCCGCCGCGTCGCCGAACTGGACGCCTGGACCAAGGCCGGCCAGTGGAAAGCCAGCGTCGGCGCGCCGCTGTTTGGCTGTGATGTACACGGCAAGACCCTGGGCATCGTCGGCATGGGCAATATCGGCGCGGCCGTCGCCCGTCGGGGTCGCCTGGGTTTCAATATGCCGATTCTGTACAGCGGCAACAGCCGCAAGACCGAACTGGAACAGGAACTCGGCGCGCAGTTTCGCAGCCTCGACCAGTTGCTGGCCGAAGCCGATTTCGTCTGCCTGGTGGTGCCACTGAGCGAGAAAACCCGCCACCTGATCAGCCATCGCGAGCTGGGCCTGATGAAATCCAGTGCGATCCTGGTGAACATCTCCCGTGGCCCGGTGGTGGATGAGCCGGCGCTGATCCAGGCCCTGCAAAACCAGACCATCCGTGGTGCCGGCCTGGATGTGTACGAGCAGGAGCCGCTGTCTGAGTCGCCGCTGTTCCAGCTGAGCAATGCGGTGACCCTGCCGCACATCGGCTCCGCCACCAACGAGACCCGCGAAGCCATGGCCAACCGCGCCCTGGAAAACCTGCGCAGCGCCTTGCTGGGCGAGCGTCCGCAGGATCTGGTAAACCCGCAGGTGTGGAAGGGCTGACGACTGCTTGTTGTAGGTAGGAGCGAGCTTGCTCGCGAAACGCGTCAACGATAACGCGGGCAGCCTGGATAAACACAGCGCCCTCAGGTTCTTCGCGAGCAAGCTCGCTCCTACAGTTTTTCGCGTGCAAGTCGATAACGGTCTATAGATCGTCATCCCTGATCCACAGAAGGTTTTTATGTCCACCACCAAAGCCCGCGCAGATTCACTCTCGCTTCTGCTCTTTACCTTGCGCAGCGGCAAGCTGATGGCGATCAACCTGCTGAAAGTCAGTGAAATCATTCCCTGCCCACCGCTGACCAAGCTGCCGGAGTCGCACCCCCACGTCAAAGGCATCGCCACCTTGCGCGGCACCGCGTTGTCGGTGATCGACCTGAGCCGCGCCCTGGGGGAAATGCCCCTGCAAGACCCGGACGGCGGCTGCCTGATCGTCACCGATGTAAGCCGTTCCAAGCAGGGCCTGCATGTGCAGGCGGTGAGCAAGATCGTGCACTGCCTGACCACCGACATTCGCCCGCCGCCGTTTGGTTCCGGCGGTACGCGTTCGTTTATCACCGGTGTGACCCAGGTCGAAGGCGCCCTGGTGCAAGTGCTGGACATCGAGAAAGTCATCCACGGCATCGCCCCGGCGCAGATCGAAGCGGCGCCCACCGACCTGACCATGGAAGAGGCCGAAGTGCTGGGCAACGCCCGAATCCTGGTGGTGGACGACAGCCAGGTGGCCCTGCAGCAGTCGGTGCACACCCTGCGCAACCTCGGCCTGACCTGCCACACCGCCCGCAGCGCCAAGGAAGCCATTGACCGTTTGCTGGAGCTGCAAGGCTCCGTCGAGCAAATCAACGTGGTGGTCTCGGACATCGAAATGTCCGAAATGGACGGCTACGCCTTCACCCGTACCCTGCGGGAAACCCCGGACTTCCAGGACCTTTATGTGCTGCTGCACACCTCCCTGGACAGTGCGATGAACAGCGAAAAAGCCCGCCTGGCCGGTGCCAATGCGGTACTCACCAAGTTTTCTTCGCCGGAACTGACCAAGTGCCTGGTGGTAGCCGCCCAGACCGTGGCGCAACAGGGCCTGTGACCGGTGGGTGAATATTTTCAGCTGCTGCGTCGCGACCTCACCGGCAGCCTGCCCGCCCCGCAATGGCCGGCGGGCATCCAGCTGGATCATTACCGCGAAGCCATGGCCCCGGCGATCCACGCGGTATTGAGCCTGGCCCAGGAACAAGGCGGCGGACGGGTCGGCTCCCTTGAGCACTGGCGCCAGCAGTTCGTTACCGATGCCGAGTTCGACCCCAAACTGTGCCTGGTGGCGAGTAACGCCAGCGGCATTCTGGGTGTGTCCCAATGCTGGACCAGCGCCTACATCAAGAACCTGGCCATTCACCCCTGTGCCCAGGGCATGGGGTTGGGCCGTGCGTTATTGCTGCACACCTTTCAGGTGTTCAAGCAACGCGGCGAAGCGTTTGTCGACCTCAAGGTGCTGGAGTCCAACTTGCGGGCACGGCGGCTGTATGAACGTGTGGGCATGGTGTTTGTGCTTCGCGACCTTGTCCCCGAGGACTGACGGCGCTGGCGCATAACTTGCTTTGCACAGAGGCAGAACGGTGAACAGAGGCAAAAACCCGCCACCGTTCATGAGTGCCTTCTGACCTTGCCTGGTGACAGATCCTCCATGAATACCCATTTTTCCTGCGTCGGTTGCGGTAAATGCTGCACCGACCACCATGTGCCCTTGACCCTCGAAGAAGCCCGCAGCTGGGCGGCTGACGGCGGTAATGTCATCGTGCTGGTGGAAGGTTTCCTGGGCAGTGGCCTGGGGCTGCCCGAGTTGCAACGTGACCACGCACAACGCCGTTCCGCCATCGTGCCCAGCGGCAATACCGAGGCGTATGTGGCAATCACCTTTGCCGCCTATAACGCCGGGCGCTGCCGGAATCTTGACGAAGACGACCGCTGCCGCATTTACGAGCGGCGGCCGTTGGTGTGCCGCATCTACCCGATGGAGATCAATCCGCACATCCCGTTGAACCCGGCCGCCAAGGACTGCCCGCCGGAATCCTGGGAGCAGGGGCCGGCGCTGATCGTGGGGGGCGAGTTGATGGACAAGGAGCTGGCCGAGTTGATCCGCCGCTCACGCCAGGCTGACCGCGATGATATCCAGGCCAAGGAAGCCGTGTGCGGGTTGCTGGGCATCCATACCACGGCGCTCAAGGGCGATGGGTTTACCGCGTACTTGCCCGACATGGGCCTGTTTGCCCAGGCGATCGAGTTGGCGACGCAAGAAGTCGTGCAGGCCAATGAGTGGGTGTTTCATGTGTCCGGGATGGACATTGCCGAGCAACTGCTGGATGCCGGCGCCCGGATTGCCACCGAGGTGCCGGCCAACTACGCCTTCATTTCATTGCGGGCGGCTTAAGCGCTAGCGCCGCTTGCCCCAGAATTCCTCCGCCAACCGCCGCAAGTCATCCGCCAGCCCCGCCACGTCCCCTGAGCTGAGCTGGCTCTGCTGGCCAGCGCTGACCGTCACTTCCCCGGCATTGCGAATGCCGATGATGTTGCGATTGATGTCTTCGCTCACCGCACTCTGTTCTTCCACCGCCGCCGCGATCTGCTGGCTCATGGCGGTAATTCGGGTCACTCGCTGGCTGATCCCATCCAGTGCGGCAGCGGCGCGCTGGGCCTGATCGACGCTGGCCTCCACATGCTGGCTGCTTTGCGCCATCGCCTGCACCGCATCCCGGGCGCCGCCTTGCAGGGTGCTGATCATGCGCTGGATCTCATTGGTCGAATCCTGCGTACGCTGGGCCAGGCCTCGTACCTCATCGGCCACCACGGCAAACCCGCGTCCTTGCTCCCCGGCCCGCGCCGCTTCGATGGCGGCATTCAGCGCCAGCAGGTTGGTCTGTTCGGCAATCGCCCGGATCACTTCCAGCACCCCGGAAATATCGCCGCTGTGGCTTTCCAGTTGATGGATCACTGCGGTGGCCCGCGCCAGTTCCTCGGACAAACGCAGCACCGCGTCGCGGCTTTCATCCACTCGTTGATGGCCCTCGCGGGTTTCGCTGCCGGCCTGGTCTGCGGCCCTGGACGCCTGCAGCGCGTGCTCGGCGACTTGCGCCACGCTGGCGGCCATTTGATTGATCGCGGCGGCGACCTGATCCGTCTGGGTCTGTTGGCCGAGGCTGCTGGTGTGGCTGCTGTCCAGTTGTTGCACCAGCGCCGCGGCATGGCCGGACAGACGTTGCGACGCATCGCCAATCCGGCCGACCACTGCGCCCACCTGCGCCTCCAGCATCTGCATGGCAAACTCGATACGCCCGAACTCGTCCTTGCGCCCGGTGTAGATCGCCTGGCTCAGCGGGTTATCGGCAATCAGCCGTGCCCGCTGGTTCAACTGTGCCAGGGGCCGTAACAAGCCATGCACACCCGCTACCCCCACGGCGCAGGCCGCCGTTCCCGCCAGCAGTTGCCAGGTCAGCGGATAAGTCGCCAGCCCAAGGCCCAATGCCCAGGTTGCGGCGCAAGCCCCCAGGACCCATGCCGACAGCTTGAAGGTCATGCCCACCACGGGCCGTGCTCGCCGAGTGCTGGCACGCAGGCGGGCATAGGCCCGTTCGGCCCGATGCACCCGCCGTGCATCGGGCTTGGTGCGCACCGATTGATACTCCACCGTCACGCCGTCCCGGGTGACCGGCGTGGCATAGGCACTGACCCAATAGTGATCGCCGTTCTTGCAGCGATTTTTCACCATACCCATCCACGAGCGACCGCTTTTCAATACCTGCCACATGTGCGCAAACGCCGCGGCCGGCATGTCCGGGTGACGCAGCAGGTTGTGCGGCGTGCCCAGCAGCTCCTCGCGGGTGTAGCCGCTGATATCGATGAAGTCCTGGTTGGCGTAGGTAATTGCGCTGGTCAGGTCGGTGGTCGAGAGGATATTGGCGTCGGGGGCAAAATCCACATTTCGACCGGTGACCGGCAGATTGATCTTCATGGAAAAGCGCGCTCGTGATTGTTGGAGGAGTCGGCAGGGCGTCGACTCTAAGCGCACCGGTTGGGCAAATACTGATCCAGCTCATGTTCCGCGCAATTAATTGGCCATTACGGTCTGGAGAGCGGCGCGTCCAGGCGGTAGGGCTCGATGATGCGTTGGTATTCGCCGCTCTGTTTCAGTTGCTCGAGGGCGTGATTGAGGGCGCTGCGCAAGGCGGTGTCGGGCTTGCGCAGTGCGATCGCCACGCCGTTACCCAGCAGTTCGGTGGAGACGTGAGGGCCGAGGAAGTCGAAAACCTGACCATCAGCGGTGTCGAGCAGCGCCTCACGGATTTCCACGGTGCCTTGCAATGTTGCATCGATGTCGCCTGCCAGCAGGCTGCGGATCAGCTCGTCATTGCGCCAGAATGCCTTGACGATGACCCCCTTGGGCGCCCACTTCGACAGGGCGAAGGCTTCGCGGTTGCTGCCCACCAGAACGCCCACGCGCTTGCCCTTCAGTGACCGTGGGGTCGGCTTCAACCCCGATGTCTTGCGGGCCACCAGGCGCGTGGTGATCGGATAAAGGTTATCGGTGAAATTCACCCGCTGGCGCCGTTTCAGTGTAGGGGCCATGCCCATGATCGCGTCGAATTGCCTGGCTTCAAGGGCGGGGAAGTTTTCCACAAGGACCTGGTCGACCCAGGTACACCGCACATTGAGCTGTATGCACAGGGCATTGCCCAGCTCGATGTTCAGCCCTGCAAGCTGGCCATGTTGATTGCGGCTTTGGAAGGGTGGAAATTGCGCAGCAACGGCGAAACGAATTTCATGCCGTGGTTGACCGCTGGCCGCAGTGGTGGAGAAAACGCTGGCCATCAGCGACAACAACAGCACGACACAGGTGCGTATCAGAACCACAGGGGACGTCCTTTTCCAGAAAACCAGCTTTACCACGTCCAGCCCCGAGCGAAAGAGTCGGGGCAAGCGGGTGTCATGCAAGCTTTCAAGAATTGGCCGCAGGCCTACAAGGCGAAACGTCAGTAACTGTTGTAGGCATAAATCTCCATTACGGAGGATTTATTACCGGTCAGCGCTTGCCCATCGAGCGACGGGTGCCGGGAGGCGCCATGCCCGGGCTCTTGGTGTGGCCGTTCTTGGCGCCGTTTTTGTACCACGGCTGGCTGGCGTTTTTCGCCCCGGCCAGTTCGCCCGGCTTGAACGGAAACTTGAACGCCGG
The DNA here is from genome assembly GCF_013386315.1 of Pseudomonas sp. P7779. Lineage (NCBI taxonomy): Bacteria > Pseudomonadati > Pseudomonadota > Gammaproteobacteria > Pseudomonadales > Pseudomonadaceae > Pseudomonas > Pseudomonas sp. P7779. The sequence goes on from NZ_JACARZ010000065.1 coordinate 8,982, forward strand.
GATCTCGGCCTTGGTTTCGCCTTCGACGCTGTCAGGGTTGGCCTGTTGGTCGATGTCGACCGCTTCAACAGCGGGTTGTGTCGGGGAATTCATGGAAGCTCCGGGGAGTACTGAAAATGACGCGGGCCCGACTTGCAGGCCACACCGCCGCGCAGTATACCTGCGCGCCTTGGATCTTTAACCACTGCTCGTACGAATGGTCGGACTTTACTGACGGCGCTGTCAGTTAGCAGTCACTTTGCTGACCCGGTTGGCGGGCTATAAAGAGCCTTCATTCTTCCGATCCTTTGCCCTGGCGCCTCACCCCATGCACATTCAACGAAAACCTGCCTTGATCGTGGGCGTCCTTGTGGTACTGGCCGTGGTTGCCTGGGTGGTGACCCGCCCGGCCAAGACCAAACTGACCGCATCGTCGGCGATCCCGGTGCGGGTGATCAGCGTCAAACAGCAGGACATCCCGCGGTTTGTCAGCGGCATCGGCTCGGTGCTGTCGTTGCACAGTGTGGTGATTCGCCCGCAGATCGACGGCATCCTTACCAAATTGCTGGTCAAGGAAGGTCAACTGGTGAAGGCCGGTGACCTGCTGGCCACCATTGATGACCGCTCGATCCGCGCCAGCCTGGACCAGGCCAAGGCGCAACTCGGGGAAAGCCAGGCGCAACTGCAAGTCGCGCTGGTCAACCTCAAGCGCTACAAGGAACTGAGCATCGACGACGGCGTGTCCAAGCAGACCTATGACCAGCAACAAGCCCTGGTCAACCAGCTCAAGGCCACGGCCCAAGGCAACCAGGCCGCGATTGATTCGGCCCAGGTGCAGCTTTCGTACACCCAGATTCGCTCGCCGGTTACCGGTCGCGTCGGGATTCGCACAGTGGATGAAGGCAACTTCCTGCGCATGAGCGACACCCAGGGCCTGTTCTCCGTGACCCAGATCGACCCCATTGCCGTCGAGTTCTCCCTGCCGCAACAGATGCTGCCGACCCTGCAAGGCCTGATCGCCGCGCAACTGCCCGCCGACGTCAACGCCTACATGGGCGCCGACACCGACGGCCAGACCGGCGACCTACTGGGGGAGGGCCGCCTGAGCCTGATCGACAACCAGATCAGCGGCACCACCGGCACCATCCGCGCCAAGGCCGAGTTCAGCAACGGCGCACAGAAACTCTGGCCGGGGCAGTTGGTGACGATCCGCATCCAGACCGCCCTGCACAAGAATGCCCTGGTGGTGCCGCCTACCGTGGTGCAACGAGGCCTGGATTCGCACTTCGTGTACCGGCTCAAGGGGGACAAGGTAGAGGTGGTGCCGGTGCAGGTGCTGTACCAGAACAGCGACATGAACATCCTCCAGGGTGTGCAGGCCGGCGATGTGCTGGTCAGCGACGGCCAGTCCCGGCTCAAGGCGGGCGCCCAGGTCGATGTGCTCAAGGAGCCGCCGCAGGTGATCCAGACCGTTGATGCCAAGGTGCAGCCATGAGCGGCAGTCGTTCGCCGTCGGCCTGGTGCGTCGACCACCCGGTCGCCACCTTGCTGCTGACCTTCGCTTTGGTATTGCTCGGGATGATCGCTTTCCCACGCCTAGCCATCGCCCCACTGCCGGAAGCGGAATTTCCGACGATCCAGGTCAGCGCCACGCTGCCCGGCGCCAGCCCGGACACCATGGCCTCATCCGTGGCAACGCCGCTGGAGGTGCAATTCAGCGCCATCCCCGGCATGACCCAGATGACCTCCAGCAGCGCCTTGGGCTCCAGCCTGCTGACCCTGCAATTCACTCTCACCAAGAGCATCGACACCGCCGCCCAGGAAGTGCAGGCGGCGATCAACACCGCGTCCGGCAAACTGCCCAGCGACATGCCGAGCCTGCCGACCTGGAAGAAAGTCAACCCGGCGGACAGCCCGGTGCTGATCCTCAGCGTCAGTTCCGACAGCATGCCCAGCACCGAGCTGAGCGACTACGTGGAAACCCTGCTGGCCCGGCAGATCAGCCAGATCGACGGGGTCGGCCAGATCAACATTACCGGTCAGCAACGCCCGGCCATCCGGGTGCAGGCGTCGGCCGATAAACTCGCGGCCATCGGCCTGACCCTGGCGGACGTGCGCCTGGCGATCCAGCAATCGAGCCTGAACCTGGCCAAGGGCGCGATCTACGGCGAGAACAGCGTGTCGACCCTCTCGACCAACGACCAGTTGTTCCACCCCGAGGATTACGCCCAACTGATCGTGTCCTACAAGGACGGGGCACCTGTACAGCTGCGGGATATCGCCAAAGTCATCAACGGCTCGGAAAACGCCTACGTGCAGGCCTGGTCCGGCGACACCCCAGGCGTCAACCTGGTGATCTCCCGCCAGCCCGGCGCGAATATCGTCGAGACCGTGGACCGCATTCAAGCCGAACTGCCGCGCCTGCAAGCCATGCTGCCGGCCTCGGTGCAGGTCAGCGTGTTGACCGACCGCACCAAGACCATCCGCGCGTCCCTGCATGAAGTGGAAGTGACCCTGCTGATCGCCATCCTGCTGGTGGTGGCGGTGATGGCGCTGTTCCTGCGCCAGCTGTCGGCCACGTTGATCGTGTCCAGCGTGCTCGGCGTGTCGCTGGTGGCCAGTTTTGCCCTGATGTACCTGATGGGCTTCAGCCTGAACAATCTGACCCTGGTGGCGATCGTGATCGCCGTGGGGTTTGTGGTGGACGATGCGATCGTGGTGGTGGAGAACATTCACCGCCACCTGGAAGCGGGCCTCGACAAGCGCGAAGCCGCGATCAAGGGCGCGGGTGAAATAGGTTTTACCGTGGTCTCCATCAGCTTCTCGCTGGTGGCGGCGTTTATCCCGCTGCTGTTCATGGGCGGTGTCGTGGGGCGGTTGTTCAAGGAGTTTGCCTTGACAGCCACCTCGACCATCCTGATTTCGGTGGTGGTCTCGCTGACCCTGGCGCCGACCCTGGCCGCATTGTTCATGCGCGCACCAACCCATCATGCCCACGACAAACCCGGTTTCAGCGAACGCCTGCTGGCCGGCTATGCGCGCAATCTGCGCCGCGCCCTGGCCCATCAACGCACCATGGCCGCGATCTTCATGGTGACCCTGGCCCTGGCCGTGGTCGGCTACGTGTTTATCCCCAAGGGTTTCTTTCCGGTACAAGACACCGGCTTCGTCCTCGGCACCAGCGAAGCTGCGGCCGACGTGTCGTTCCCGGACATGGTCGCCAAGCACAAGGCAATCGCCGAGATCGTCAAGGATGACCCGGCGGTGGAAGCGTTCTCCCATTCGGTGGGTGTGACCGGCAGCAACCAGACCATCGCCAACGGCCGGTTCTGGATTGCCTTGAAAGATCGCGGGGATCGCGACGTGTCGGCCAGCCAGTTTATCGACCGGATCCGCCCGAAACTGGCGAAAGTGCCGGGCATCGTCCTGTACCTGCGGGCCGGCCAGGACATCAACTTAAGCTCCGGCCCCAGCCGCGCCCAGTACCAGTACGTGCTCAAGAGCAATGACGGCCCGACCCTGAATACCTGGACCCAGCGCCTCACCGAAAAACTGCGGGCCAACCCGGCGTTCCGCGACCTGTCCAACGACTTGCAGCTGGGCGGCAGCATCACCCACATCAGCATCGACCGTCAGGCCGCCGCGCGGTTTGGCCTCACCGCCACCGATGTGGACCAGGCACTGTACGACGCCTTCGGCCAGCGCCAGATCAACGAATTCCAGACCGAGATCAACCAGTACCAGGTGGTGCTGGAACTGGACACCCAGCAACGCGGCAAGGCCGAAAGCCTGAACTACTTCTACCTGCGCTCGCCGCTGACCAACGAGATGGTACCGCTGTCGGCGGTGGCCAAGGTCGACCCGCCCACCGTCGGGCCCTTGTCCATCAGCCATGACGGCATGTTCCCGGCGGCCAACCTGTCGTTCAACCTGGCACCCGGCGTCGCGTTGGGCGATGCGGTGATCCTGCTCAACCAGGCGAAGAATGAAATCGGCATGCCGACCACCATCATCGGCAACTTCCAGGGCGCGGCCCAGGCGTTCCAGAGTTCGTTGGCCAGCCAGCCCTGGCTGATCCTCGCGGCACTGGTGGCGGTCTACATTATCCTGGGTGTGCTGTACGAGAGCTTCGTGCACCCGCTGACGATCATCTCCACCTTGCCATCGGCGGGGTTGGGGGCGCTGATCATGTTGTCACTGATGGGCCAGGACTTTTCGATCATGGCGTTGATCGGCCTGGTGCTGCTGATCGGGATCGTGAAGAAGAACGGTATCCTGATGATCGACTTCGCCCTGGACGCCCAGCGCGTACGCGGCCTGCCGCCCGAGGAAGCGATTTATGAGGCGTGTGTCACGCGGTTCCGGCCGATCATCATGACCACCCTGGCCGCCCTGCTGGGTGCGGTGCCGCTGATGCTGGGCTCCGGCCCCGGCGCGGAAATGCGCCAGCCGTTGGGTATCGCGGTGGTGGGCGGGTTGCTGGTGAGCCAGGCGCTGACGCTGTTCACTACACCGGTCATATACTTGTACCTCGAGAAGTTTTTCCACAGACCCAAACCAGCTCCCCAGCTGGCAATCACACACTGAGGCTGAGGCCCCGTCCTGGAACAAAAGGCTCATGCGTGTACTGATTATTGAAGACGAAGAAAAAACCGCCGACTACCTGCACCGCGGCCTGACGGAGCAAGGCTATACCGTCGATGTCGCCCGTGAAGGCGTCGAAGGGTTGCACCTGGCCCTGGAGAACGATTACGCGGTCATCGTGCTCGACGTGATGCTGCCCGGCCTGGATGGCTTTGGTGTTTTGCGCGCGCTGCGGGCGCGCAAGCAGACGCCGGTGATCATGCTCACCGCCCGCGAGCGCGTGGAAGACCGTATTCGCGGCCTGCGCGAAGGCGCGGATGATTACCTCGGCAAGCCGTTCTCGTTCCTCGAACTGGTGGCGCGCCTGCAAGCGCTGACCCGTCGCAGCGGCGGGCATGAGCCGGTGCAGGTGACCATCGCCGACCTGTGGATCGACCTGATCAGCCGCAAGGCCAGTCGCAACGGCGTTCGCCTGGACCTGACCGCCAAGGAGTTCTCGCTGCTCAGCGTATTGGCCCGGCGCCAGGGTGAAATCCTGTCCAAGACCTCGATTGCGGAAATGGTCTGGGACATCAATTTCGACAGTGACGCCAATGTGGTGGAAGTAGCGATCAAGCGCCTGCGGGCCAAGCTCGACGGGCCGTTCGAACAGAAACTGCTGCACACCATCCGTGGCATGGGTTACGTGCTGGAGAGCCGCAGTGTCGGCTAACTCCATCGCCCTGCGCCTGAGCGGCATGTTCACCCTGGTGGCGCTGCTGATCTTCCTGTTGATCGGCGGCGCGCTGTACCAGCAGGTGGACAAAGGCCTGGGCCTGCTGCCCGGGGCCGAGCTGGATGCGCGCTACAGCGTGCTGGAGTCTTCGGTCAATCGCTTCGGTACGCCGGACCATTGGGCGAAGATCACCGCCAAGCTCAAGTTGTTGGGAGAGGAAGACAAGCGCATTCGCTTCTGGGTGGTGAGCAGCGACCCGACCTACGAATACGGCAACCCGGACGCGCAGATTCGCGCCTTCGCCGCCGGCCCGACCGGCAAGCGCGACTTGCGCCTGCCGGGCCATGCCTACCCGTTCAAAGTATTGGTCAGCCAGTTTCCAGCCAAGGAGCAGCGCCCGCCGCTGCGTTTCCTGATCGCGGTCGACACCGAGAACTTCCGCGCCACCCAGCATCAACTGCTGGTGGCGCTGATCGGCCTGGCGTTTGTCGGCGTGCTGCTGGCCTCGCTGCTGGGGTTCTGGGTGGCGCGCATCGGTCTCAAGCCGCTGATCAAGCTCTCGGACGAGGCGCAGAAACTCGCACCGCCGAAACTCTCCGGGCGCCTGCAATTGTCGCCATTGCCGCCGGAGCTGAAGCAGTTCGTCAACTCCTTCAACTCGACCCTCGACCGGGTGGAACAGGCCTATTCGCGCCTGGAGTCATTCAACGCCGATGTGGCCCATGAGCTGCGCTCGCCGCTGACCAACCTGATCGGCCAGACCCAGGTGGCGCTGACCCGTGGGCGTTCGGCCGAGCATTATTTCGAGGTGCTGCAATCGAACCTCGAAGAGCTGGAACGGCTGCGCTCGATCATCAATGACATGCTGTTCCTGGCCAGTGCAGACCAGGGCAGCAAGGCCACCAAGCTGATCATCAGTTCGCTGGCGGATGAAGTGGCGACCACCCTGGATTACCTGGACTTTATCCTCGAGGACGCCCAGGTGCAGGTGCGTGTGACCGGCGATGCCCAGGTGCAGATCGAGAAGGCGCACTTGCGCCGGGCGTTGATCAACCTGTTGAGCAATGCGGTGCAGCATACGGCGCCTGGCCAGGTGATCGAGGTGAAGATCGAAGTGCTGGAGGACCACGTGGCGATCGGGGTGACCAACCCGGGCGATGAGATTGCCAGCGAGCATCTGCCCCGGTTGTTCGAGCGGTTCTATCGGGTGGACGCGTCCCGCAGCAATAGTGGGGCGAATCACGGGTTGGGACTGGCGATCGTCAAGGCGATCGCGTTGATGCACGGCGGAGATGTGTTTGTGCGCAGCGAGGGCGGCGGCAACACCTTTGGCATTACGCTGCCGGTGTAGCGGCCGCCCCCCCTCAGTTACTCAGTCGTACCCCGCCCAAACTGCCACTTAGCTCATAGGCCGCCAGTTCCGCCTGATGCGCGGCCATGATTTCCGGCAGGGAACTGCGCAGGTATTCCACCCACGTCTTGATCTTCGCATCCAGGTATTGGCGCGACGGGTAGATGGCGTACAGGTTGAGCTCCTGGGAGCGGTAGTTGGGCATCACCCGCACCAGGGTGCCGTTGCGCAGCCCTTCAATCGCCGCATACACCGGCAACAGGCCAACGCCCATGCCGCTGGTGATCGCGGTCTTCATCGCATCGGCCGAGTTCACCAGGAACGGTGAGCTGTTGATCGCCACACTTTCCTGGCCTTCCGGGCCATTGAACGACCATTTATCCAGCTGAATCACCGGGCTGACCAGGCGCAGGCACGCGTGGTTGAGCAGGTCGCTGGGCCGTTGCGCGCAGCCGTTGGCCTTGACGTAGGCCGGCGAGGCACAGGCGATGCTGTAAGTTATCCCCAGGCGCTGCGAGACAAACCCCGAATCCGGCAACTCGCTGGCGAGCACGATGGACACGTCGTAACCCTCATCCAGCAGGTCCGGCACGCGGTTGGCCATGGTCAGGTCAAAGGTCACGTCCGGGTGGGTGCGGCGGTAGCGGGCAATCGCATCGATCACGAAGTGCTGGCCGATGCCGGTCATGGTGTGCACCTTCAACTGCCCGGCAGGGCGGGCGTGGGCATCGCTGGCTTCGGCTTCCGCTTCCTCGACATACGCCAGGATCTGCTCGCAACGCAGCAAATAGCGCTTGCCGGCCTCGGTCAGGGCGATGCGGCGGGTGGTGCGGTTGAGCAAACGGGTTTGCAGATGGGCCTCAAGGTTGGAGACCGCGCGCGAGACGTTGGCCGTGGTGGTATCCAGTTGCACGGCGGCGGCGGTGAAGCTGCCGGCTTCGGCCACACAACTGAAGGCGCGCATGTTTTGCAAGGTGTCCATTAAGGTGCTCTCAGGGGAGATGGCAAATTGTGACACGAAGTTGCAGGATCCAGTGATCCCTACGAACGGATTATCGCCTGAACGGTAACAAAGATTCACAAGAATCCCACCTTATCGCCATCCGGCCCGCCCCTTAGAATTGCGCCACCTTCCCCGCAACACCCTCTCAGGAATTCGCAGCAGTGCCGCGTCGCATCAGCAGAGAGCTGAAGACTCTCAGTGTTTGGGCCTTATCGTTAGCAATCAGCGGCTGCATCGGAACCGGAGGAATTGCCCCTCAAGGCCAGTCACTCGTCGCCAATTCATTGGCCACCGACGAGGCGATCAAAAGCGCCGCTCAGGACGCCCACTGGCCCACCGCGCAATGGTGGCAAGCCTACGGCGACCCGCAACTCAACCACTGGATCGACCTCGCCGTGCAAGGCAGCCCGAGCATGGCCATGGCCGCTGCACGTGTGCGTGAAGCCCGGGCCATGGCCGGGATCGCCGAGTCGGCCGAGTCGTTGCAGATCAATGGTGATGCCACGCTCAAGCGCCATAACTGGCCCAGCGACCAATTCTACGGCCCGGGCGCGCTGGACAATTCCACCACCTGGGACAACAACGCGTCCCTGGGGCTGAGTTATGCCCTCGACCTCTGGGGCCGCGAAAGCAACGCCACCGAGCGCGCCGTGGACATGGCCCACATGAGCGCCGCCGAAGCGCGCCAGGCGCAGCTCGAATTGCAGAACAACGTGGTGCGCGCCTATATCCAGCTGTCGTTGCACTTCGCCCAGCGCGATATCGTGGCCGCCACCCTGGCCCAGCAACAACAGATTCTCGACCTTGCGCAAAAGCGTTTGAATGGTGGGATCGGCACCCACTTCGAAGTCAGCCAGGCCGAGACGCCGCTGCCGGAAACCCATCGCCAGCTGGACGCCCTGGATGAACAGATCGCCCTGAGTCGCAACCAGTTGGCCGCGCTGGCGGGCAAAGGGCCGGGGGCGGGCGCGCAGTTGCAGCGGCCCACCCTGTCCCTCGCGGCACCGCTGAAACTGCCGTCGAGCTTGCCCGCCGAACTGCTCGGCCAGCGCCCGGACGTGGTCGCCAGCCGCTGGCAAGTGGCGGCCCAGGCCCGTGGCATTGATGTGGTCCACGCCGGTTTCTACCCCAACGTCGACCTGGTGGGCAGCCTCGGCTACGTCGCCACCGGCGGCGGAATGCTGAGTTTCCTGACCGGCAAGAAACTCAACTACACCGCCGGCCCTGCCATCAGCCTGCCGATCTTCGACGGTGGCCGCCTGCGCTCGCAACTGGGTGAAGCCAGCGCCGGCTACGACATCGCCGTCGCGCACTACAACCAGACCCTGGTCAACGCGCTCAAGGGCATCAGCGACCAGTTGATCCGCCGCGAGTCGATGGACAAGCAGCAAGCCTTCGCCGCCGAATCGGTGGCCTCGGCGCAGAAAACCTATGACATCGCGATGATCGCCTACCAGCGCGGCCTCACCGACTACCTCAACGTGCTGAATGCCCAGAGCCTGTTGTTCCGCCAGCAGCAGGTGCAGCAGCAGGTCCAGGCCGCACGCCTGAGTGCCCACGCCGAACTGGTGACCGCGTTGGGCGGTGGCCTCGGTGCCGGCAGCGATGTACCTCAGGACAGCCAGACTTTACCGAGCAAGACCCCGGCGGCCCTCGCCGTGTTTGATCACTGAGTAGGATGCGATGACTCCCTTGCCTGCACCGCTGCGCTGGTTGCACTCGCTTGAGTGGCGCCGCGGTTTCTTCGATTGGGCACGCAGTGATGGCGTGACCTGGGTCTATATCTTCAAGGTGCTGATCGCGGCGTTCCTGACGCTGTGGCTGGCCATGCGCCTGGAATTGCCGCAACCGCGTACCGCGATGATCACGGTATTTATCGTGATGCAGCCGCAAAGCGGCCAGGTATTCGCCAAGAGTTTCTACCGCTTCCTGGGCACCCTGGCGGGCTCGGCGGTGATGGTGTTCCTGATCGCGTTGTTTGCGCAGAACACTGAACTGTTCCTCGGTTCGCTGGCGATCTGGGTCGGCATCTGCACTGCTGGCGCGACCCGCAATCGCAACTTTCGCGCCTACGGTTTTGTGCTGGCCGGCTACACCGCGGCGATGGTTGGCTTGCCGGCCCTGGCCCATCCCGACGGCGCGTTTATGGCGGCGGTGTGGCGAGTCCTGGAAATCTCGTTGGGGATTGTCTGCTCCACGCTGGTCAGCGCCGCGATCCTGCCGCAAACCTCCAGCGCTGCGATGCGCAACGCCCTGTACCAGCGCTTCGGTGTGTTCGCGCTGTTCGTCACCGATGGCCTGCGCGGTCGCAGTGAGCGTGAAGGGTTTGAGCGCAGCAACGTGCGCTTTATCGCCGAAGCCGTGGGCCTGGAAGGGCTGCGCAGCATCACCGTGTTCGAAGACCCGCACATGCGTCGGCGCAATGGCCGGCTGACGCGCTTGAACAGCGAGTTCATGGGCATCACCACGCGCTTCAACGCCTTGCACCAATTGCTCGAGCGCCTGCGCAGCCAGGAGGCCGATCACGTGGTGGCTGCCATCAAGCCGGGCCTGCAAGACCTGGCGGAACTGCTCGACGGTTTTTCCGGCCGTGCGCTCACCAGCCCCGATGCGGCGCGCCTGGCCAATCAGTTGAACGCCTACAAGGAAGGCCTGCCCGCCAAGGTGCGCAGCCTGCGCACCCGCTTCCAGGAAAGCGCCCCCAGCGACGCCGAACTGTTGGACTTTCACACCGCCTATGAGCTGCTGTACCGCTTCGTCGACGACTTGCACAACTACGCCCAGACCCACGCCTCCCTGGCGGATCACAGCCACGAGCGCGAACACTGGGACGAACCCTACACCCCCAAAACCAACTGGCTGGCCTGCGCCGCCTCGGGGATTCGCGCCTCGTTTATCCTGATCGTGCTCGGCAGTTACTGGGTGGCCACGGCCTGGCCCAGTGGCGCCACCATGACCCTGATCGCCGCGGCGACGGTGGGTTTGTCGGCCGCCACCCCCAACCCCAAGCGCATGGCCTTTCAAATGGCTTGCGGCACCTTGATCGGGGCGCTGGTGGGCTTTGTCGAAATGTTCTTCGTGTTCCCCTGGATCGACGGTTTCCCGTTGCTGTGCGTGATGCTCGCGCCGGTGATCATCTTCGGTTCGTTCCTGGCTTCGCGCCCGCAGTACGCGGGAGTCGGCGTCGGGTTGCTGATCTTCTTCAGCACCGGCTCGGTGCCGGACAACCTCACGATCTACAACCCCTACACCTTCATCAACGACTACATCGCCATGGTCATCGGCATGCTGGTGTGTGCGGCGGCGGGCGCGATCATCCTGCCGCCCAACAGTCGCTGGTTGTGGCGTCGGCTGGAGCAGGACTTGCGCGAGCAAGTGGTGTTCGCCATCAGCGGCAAACTCAAGGGCCTGGCGTCGGGTTTCGAAAGCCGCACCCGCGACCTGCTGCACCAGGCCTACGGCTTTGCCGCCGGGCAACCCCAGGTGCAACGCAACCTGCTGCGCTGGATGTTCGTGGTGCTGGAAGTCGGCCACGCGATCATCGAGTTGCGCAAGGAACAGGCGATCCTGCCGGTGCACCCGGCGTATGCCGAATCCCAGCCGTGGCGCCAGGCGATCCGGGTGATGGGCCGCTCGCTGGTGCGGCTGTTCCTGCAACCCAGCGCCAGCAACCTGGAGCGCAGCCTGATCGCCGTGGACCACGCCATCAGCCGCGTGCAGGCCACCGACGAACCCTTCGCCCCGCACTTCGACACCTCGGCCCTGCGCCGGGTGAAAAGCTACCTGCACTTTATCCGCACCTCATTGCTGGACCCGCAATCACCCCTGGCTGCCCTCAAGCCCGAAGGACCCGCCCATGCCTCGTGAAATCGCCTTCCACGGCGTCTACATGCCCACCATGACCCTGATGTTTCTGATCGCGGCGGGCCTGGCCTGGGCCCTCGACCGGTTTCTGGGCGGCTTTGACCTGTACCGTTTTTTCTGGCACCCGGCGCTGCTGCGCCTGAGCCTGTTCGCTTGCTTGTTCGGCGCCCTGGCGCTGACCGTCTACCGTTGAGAATGCCCCGATGAAAAAGTTTTTCAGCCTGCTCGCGACCTTGCTGGTACTGGCCCTGGCGATCTGGATTGGCCGCACGTTGTGGGTGCACTACATGGAAACCCCCTGGACCCGCGATGGCCGGGTGCGCGCCGACATCATCAACGTCGCCGCCGACGTCACCGGCGAAGTGGTCAACGTTCCGGTGCGTGACAACCAGTTGGTGAAAAAGGGCGACCTGCTGATGCAGATCGACCCTGAGCATTACCAGATTGCGGTCAAGCAGGCGCAATCCCTGGTGGCTTCCCGCAAGGCCACCTGGGAGATGCGCAAGGTCAACGCCCACCGCCGCGCCGACCTCGACGCCCTGGTGATCTCCAAGGAAAACCGCGACGACGCCAGTAACATCGCCGACTCGGCCCTTGCCGACTACCAACATGCCCTGGCCCAGCTTGAAGCGGCGCAACTGAACCTCAAGCGCACCCAGGTGGTGGCGGCGGTCGACGGCTACGTCACCAACCTCAACGTGCACCGCGGCGACTATGCACGCATCGGCGAGGCGAAGATGGCGGTGGTGGATATGAACTCGTTCTGGGTGTACGGCTTCTTCGAAGAAACCAAGCTGCCCCACGTCAAAGTCGGGGACAAGGCCGACATGCAGTTGATGAGCGGCGAAACCCTCAAGGGCCACGTGGAAAGCATTTCGCGCGGCATCTACGACCGGGACAACCCGGAGAGCCGCGAGTTGATCGCCGATGTGAACCCGACGTTCAACTGGGTGCGCCTGGCCCAGCGGGTGCCGGTGCGGATTCACATCGATGAAGTGCCGGAAGGTGTGCTGTTGGCGGCGGGGATCACCTGCACCGTGATCGTCAACCAAACACAGAACTGAATGTGGGAGCGGGCTTGCTCGCGAAGGCAGTGTGTCAGTCAACGAAAATATCGACTGATCCACCGCATTCGCGAGCAAGCCCGCTCCCACATTTTGACCGTGTCAGGCCTGTAGAAACGTCTCGTGCAAGTGGCGCCACAGCAGGGCGCCACTGGCCTGCTTTTCAAACACCACGGTCGATCGCCGATCGGTTTGGGCACCGCTGCCATCCACCTGCTGTTCGCGATAACTTACCGTCGCGCCACGGGCGTGTCGGTCAATCCCGGCAAACTCGCTGAGGCTGATCTTGAACCCGGGCCGCTTGCCGCCAGCCTGGCTGAACAGCTGGTTGAGCAGTGCAAAATCCAGTTGTTTGCCCGCCGGGGTGATCATGGAAAAGTCCGGCGAAAAACGCCTCAGCAAAACCTCCAGTGTTCCCTCGGGGGCTGTGCCGGCAAACCATTGCTCGATCTCGACATGGGCCTGGATCACTTCATCAAAAAAATCGCGGTAGTCAATCATCGTGTGGGCTCGCTGGCAGGGTGAAGCAGTGTCCGTACCTTGGACGCATCCAGGCACAGTACGGCAAATAACGGAAACAGGGTCAACGCCGCGGCAATCGCGAAGGTGACGGTGAACGAGTCCAGCGCAGCCAGCACCCCACTGAGCACGGCGGCACCGAGGCAAAAACTCAATTGCCGATTGATGTTCCACAAGGCGCTGGCATGCCCCATGCGCTCGGCCGGAATGTCGAGAAAGGCCAGGGTTTGCGCGGTGCTGCTGCACAGGCTGCCACCCAGGCCCATCAGGAGGTAGGCGAGCACCACGACAACCGGGTGCGGCTCGATCAGCAACAGGATGCCGAGGGCTTGCAGCAGCATGCCCGCCAGCAGCAGCGGCCTCGGCCCGCAGCGATTGAACAGTTTTTTGCTCAAGGCAATCGCCAGCCCCGAGGCCAGCGCCCACGGCAGCATCAGCGCGCCGATGAGGCTGGCGGTAAAGCCAAGACCGTGCAGATAAAGAATCGCCACCAGGCTGGTGCCGATAAACACCCCCGGGATGAACAGGTAAACCAGCATCGCGACCCGCAGCATCGGGCGGCGAGCCTGGCCCAATACGTGACCGAGCTCCAGCGCCGGGCGTGTGGACGCGGGCGTGTCTGCCACCAGCCAGCGCAAGGTCAGCATCACGGTGATCAGCGCCAGCGGCAGGTTGGCGAAAAAGATCCAGCGCCACGACACGCTGTCCACCACCAGGCCGCCCAATGCTGGCGACAACGCCGGAATCAGCAGCGCCACCAGCATGACCCTGGCTGTCAGTTGGCTGCGTTCTGCCGGCGGAAAATGCCGATAGGCCAAGGCTTGCCCCACCGGAATCAACAAGCCGCCACCCAAGCCCTGCAACAGGCGCCAGCCGATCAGCGCTTCAATCGAGGCGGCCTGGCCCACCAGCACCGAGGCTACGCCGAACAGCAACAGGCTGACGGCAATCAACCGGCGCTCACCCAGCAGCGCCGCCAGCCAAACACTCAGGGGAATGACGACGGTCAGGCCGAGCATGTAGGCGTTGCCGATCCATGCCAGTTGCGTGACCGAGGCGTGCAACTCGCGGGCGATGTCCGGGTAAGCGATGGTGGCGACAAACATGTTCACCAGGTCGAGGGTGAAGCCCAGTAGAAAGATCCAGGTGACTTTCGAGCGGTAGGTCATTGCGCGGTTCCTGCTGTGGATGGCGGCAGGGTAGGCGGGTGCGGGCACTTGGGAAACAGCGGTTTGACTGTTAGTTTGTCAAAAATATTTTGACAAAGGAGCGCGTGGCATATGGTCAGCCTGGATCGTTTCGACACCTTCAAGGCCGTGGTCGAGGCCGGATCGTTGACGGCAGCCGCTGATGTCCTCGGGCAGACGCGAGCGGTGGTGAGCTTCAACCTCAAGCGCCTGGAAGCCGAGCTGGGCGTGACCCTGCTGACCCGCAGTACTCGGCAACTGGCACTGACCGATGCGGGCGAACGCTTTTACCTGCGCTGCACGCGCATGCTGGAAGAAGCGCGCCTGGCGGTGGAAGAGGCCCGTTCGGAGCACAGCCAGCTCAAGGGCACATTGCGGATCACCACCACCGTCGAATACGGATTGGCGGTGGTGGTGCCGGCAGTGGAAACCTTTCGCGGCCTGCACCCGGAATTGAACATCCAGTTATCCACCTCCTCCAGCCACGCCGACCTGATCTCCGAGCGCTTCGATGTGGCTATTCGATTGGGGCGGATGCTCGACTCCAATCATCGGGCGGTGCAGCTGTCGAGCTACGAAATCCTCGCCGTGGCTGCACCGGGGTTTGCCGGGGTCGCCACGCTGGAAGAACTGGAGCAACTGCCCAAGCTGGGGCACGGGCGGCTGACGGAGTTGACGGTGCTCGACCCGGCCGGCCATGGGCACCTGTACCGTCCAGGCCCCGGCAAGGCTTCACTGGTTGCCGACAGTGCCGCCATTCTCCAGGCGTTTGCCGTGCGCGGGCATGGCGTGGCGATCCTGCCCCTGTGGCTGGTGCAGGAAGACCTGGATGCGGGGCGTTTGGTGCGGTTGCTGCCGGGGTATCGATTTGCGCCGCAGGGGGTGTACGCGTTGTACCCGGATACCCGGCATTTGCCCCTGAAAGTGCGGGCCTTCATTGATTTCATGAAAGGCTGATCAGCCGAGAAACCGTGTGGCGAGGGAGCTTGCTCCCGCTGGGGGGCGAAGCACCCCTGAAAAGGTCAGCGCATTCTTTCAGGAAACTTGGGCGGATGGTTTTGGGGCTGCTGCGCAGCCCAGCGGGAGCAAGCTCCCTCGCCACGGGGAGGCGGGGGCTCTTAGAGCTGGCCGCTCAGGCCAAAGCGTTTTTTCAAGACGGTCTCCAGCAAACCCTTGGGCAGCAACGCCGCCATCAATGGCAGTGCCCGGCAACCATTACCCGAGCGCAACAGGCGCGGCGGCGTGGTCTGTTGCACGGCCTTGAGCACGTCTGCCGCAAACTGGCTGGCGGGCGTAGGCCGATCCTGGGAGGCCTTGGCCCGGGCGCGGATGCTTTCGCGCAGTGGCCACCAGGGCGACTTTTCATTGATCAACAGTTCGGCCTGGGTGCCGGCGTTTTTTGCAAAACTTGTATCGATGGCGCCTGGCTGCACTTCCATCACCCGCACGCCGAACGGTGCGAGCTCCATGCGCAACGCATCACTCAAGGCATGCACTGCGGCTTTCGAGGCGCAATACGCACCGGCGAACGGTGTGACCAACACGCCGGACACGCTGCCGATATTCACCACCAACCCTTTACGGCGACGCAGGGCCGGGAACAGCGCCTGAGTCACGCCGACCACTGAGAATACGTTGGTCTCGAATTGCTGCTGCATCGCCTGGGTGCCGCCGTCGAGCAACGGACCCATGGCGCCATAGCCGGCGTTGTTGATCAGCACATCCAGCTCGCCGACCTGCCCGGCCAACTGCGCCAGTGCAGCGCTGTCGTTGACGTCCAGTTGCACCGCGTTAAAGCCGGCGCTGGCAAGTGCCGCCACATCCTCGCTGCGCCGGGCGCTGGCCCACACGTCAAAGCCGGCTTGCTTGAAGGCGTCCGCCAGGGCACGGCCAATGCCACTGGAGCACCCGGTGATCAGTACGTTGGGCATGGATCAGTCCTTTGTCGTTATCAGTCAGAGAAGCTGCCTTGCAAATGCTCGGCACGAAATTCCAGGGTTTGCGGGCGGTAGCCGGGGCGCAGCGGCGGCACTGGCAGGCAGTCTTCCCAGGTGGCGCCGGCCTGCAGTTCGCCGGGGCCGCGATAGCGCGGGGCAGCGTACACGTTGTCTGCCAGGTTGACCGTATCGCCCGGCGCATACGCGGCGATGCGCCAACGCAGTTCGGTCAGCGGTACGTTGTTGCCGTTGTTCAAGGTGAGCTTGAGCGGGCGGTCTGCGGGGCATTCTTTCGGCGCGTAGACGGTACGCAGTTCCAGGCGTGCCAATTGCTGGGCCTCGCGGTTGTCCAGCCACACCACCCATACCGCCACCAGGCCCAGGCCGACGGCGGCCGCGAGGGAAACCGGCAACGCCCTGGCGGGGTAGCGCAGCAAGAGGATCAGCCAGGTGATAATCAGCAAGACACCAAAGAACATGGCAACAACCTCGAAAACGGAACGGGCATCCTAACCAAGCGTAGGTGGAGTTGACCATCTTCGGGTTCCCCGGCCCCAAAGAAAAAGCCCCCGGCCCACCGGCTGCGGATAGGGGACGCAGTCGGTGGGGCGGGGGCTTGTTGTGCTGCTCTGTTTACTGCGCGATGGTTTTCACCGAAACGCCACGCTCGATTGGCGTGGATCGACCGTAGATATCTTCAAAGCGTTCGATATCGTCTTCACCCAGGTAGCTGCCGGACTGCACCTCGATAATCTCCAATGGAATCTTGCCCGGGTTACGCAAACGGTGCACCGAGGCAATCGGGATGTAGGTGGACTGGTTTTCGGTGAGCAGGAACACGTTCTCGTCACAGGTGACTTCGGCGGTGCCGCTGACCACGATCCAGTGTTCGGCGCGGTGGTGGTGCATCTGCAACGACAGGCACGCGCCCGGTTTCACCGAGATGTGCTTGACCTGGAAGCGCCCGCCCATATCCACCGAGTCGTACGAGCCCCATGGACGGTACACCTCGCAGTGGTTCTGGGTTTCGCTGCGGCCCTGCTCGTTGAGGGTGTTGACCATCTGCTTGACGCCCTGGACCTTGTCCTTGTGGGCAATCATCATCGCGTCCTTGGTTTCCACCACCACGATGTTTTCCAGGCCAATCACCGACACCAGCTTGCCGTTGCCGTGGATCATGCAGTTCTTGCTGTCCTGGATCACCACGTCGCCCTTGCTGACGTTACCGTTGGCGTCTTTTTCATTCACGTCCCACAGCGATGCCCAGCAGCCCACGTCGCTCCAGCCGGCAGTCAACGGCACCACGCAGGCCAGTTGGGTTTTTTCCATCACGGCGTAGTCGATGGAGTTGTCCGGGCAGCAGGCGAAGGTGGATTCGTCGATGTCGATGGTGTCGGCGGTTTGGTTGCTGCGTTCCAGGGTCAGCAGGCAGGTGTCGTAGATGTCCGGATCGTGTTTTTTCAGCTCTTCGAGGAAGCGGCTGGCACGGAACAGGAACATGCCGCTGTTCCAGAAATAACCACCGCTCTTGACGAATTCGCCGGCGCGTTTTTCATCGGGTTTTTCCACGAACTGTTGCACGCGGCTGACGCCTTCGGGCAGCAGCGAATCGTTGGTCGACTTGATATAGCCGTAGCCGGTCTCCGGACGGGTGGCCGGCACACCGAACAGCACCATTTCGCCACGCTCAGCCGCCACAGTGGCCAGGGCCAGGGCGCGTTGCAGGGCTTTCTGGTCATCCAGCACATGGTCGGCGGGCAGCACCAGCATCAGCTCGTCGCGGCCTTCGTTGACCAGCATCATCGCCGTCAGGGCCACGGCCGGCGCGGTATTGCGGCCGAACGGCTCCATCAGGATGCGCTGGGTTTCCAGTTTGCGGGCAGCCAGTTGCTCGTTGACGATAAAGCGGTGGTCCTTGTTGCACACCACGATGGGCGCGTCCATGCCGTCGAACACCAGGCGCTCCAGGGTTTGCTGGAACAAGGTGTGCTCGCCGGTCAGGGCCAGGAACTGCTTGGGAAACTGTTTACGCGAAAGCGGCCAAAGACGTGAGCCGCTACCACCGGAAAGGATTACTGGGATCATGGTGTTTCTCCTTGAATCAAATTTGGTTAGAGCCTGTGGGAGCCGGGCTTGCCCGCGATGGCATCACCTCGGTGTACCTGATACACCGAGTTGTCCGCATCGCAGGCAAGCCAGCTCCCACAAGGGGCAGCGTCAATCTGAAAATCTAATCAGCGGGTCGACACAGGGCGTTTCACCCACACTGGCGACAGGTTGGCGCCGGTGCCGGTGACGTACAGCACTGCGGCCTCACCGCGTTCCAGAGCTACCGGCTTCACGTCGCCGACTTTTTTATCGCCTTCATACAGCGCCAGGCTGACCTTCACCGGGTTGATCTCGCGCTCGCCACGGCCCTTGGCGGCCACGGCCTGGACCACGTCGGTCTTGCCATCGGCGGTTTTCAGGGTCAGCGACTTGTCACTGAGGTTCTGCACGCGCACCAGGGATTTCTGCTTGTTCTTGAACGGCGGTTCTTCGATCAGTTGCGGTTGGCCGCTGCCGCTGCTGACCAGGGTGTAGTAGTGGTCGGCGGCGAGCTTGACCGGCAGGGTCTGGCTGCCGACCTTGGCGCTGTAGTCACCGCCCGGCATGAAGCTGAAGTCACTGCTGGCCAGCGGTGCAACCTCGTTGAGGTTGGTGCTGCCGACGGTGGCGCTGACTTCCTGGTTGCTGGCGTTGTACACCCGCACAAAGCTCGAGCCTTTTGGCGCGACGGGACCGTAGAGGGCGGCGTCGCCACCGGCGAAGGCGGACATCGAAACAACGCTCATGCCGGCGACGAGGGCAAAAGTTTTTGCGAGGTTAGTAGTGAAAGTCATGTGAGTTACCTCTCTTTCAGTTTTGCGCCCGGTCGGGCGTCTCGGAGTTCATGTTTTTAACGGTGGGGGTGTTGATAGCCATGTTCTGTTGGCGCATACCGGCTTGTTTGAGCTGCGCAACCCACTGCGGGTCGGCATCGCCGATTTCGTTGTTCACAGGCAGATAACGTTCGGGAAACTCCCAGATCAGCACCTGTGGCGGGCTGTTCTTGAAGTCGTCGCTTTTCAGGTAGCTGAGCATCGGCAGGATCGGGCCGTGGCCGTCTTCGGAGTAGTTGATGACGTCGCTGCCCAGGGCTTGCTTCAGCGCGCCGACAAAGTTCCAGTTCGGGTTGGCGCTGTAACTGGTGCCCACCAGGGCCACCGGGGTTTCACTGTCGGTGAACAGCGCATCGTCGCCTTTGGTTTCAGCCAGGTGCGTCACGCGTTTTTGCAGTGGCTCCTTGGGCGGCATCAGGTTTTCGAACAGCGGGTCCAGTGGCAGGAACAGGCGCAGGTCGCCCTTGTGTGGCTCGGTCTTCTCGGCTTCGGTGACAAAGCGTTGAGGCTCGCCGCTCAGGGGCGTTTTGTTGGCAATTGTCTTGGCCAATTCTTTGGCCGCCACTTCAGCGCCGTCCGGGGTCCAGTGGGTGTCGGTGCGCAGGAACACTTGTTGGCCGTGCAGCTTGGCCTGTTGCAGCGGACCCATCAGGTCAGGGGCGACGATCTTGTCGGCGGCCATGCGGGCATGGAAGTCCTGGTACAGACCGGCGCGGATGCTCGCCGGCTGCACTTCACCCAGGTGTTCCGGGTACAGCCGCACCTTGGCTGGCACGATCGCCATCACCAGTTGGATACCCTGGGCCTTGAGCTTCTGGCGCACGCCTTCCACCAAGGCGTAGTTACCTTGCAGGTTCTGGTCTTCGTTGACGATCGGGTTGAATTCCTCGTCGCTGTACAACCAGTGGTCGCGGCCAATCACCACGCCAGGGCGGCCTTCGTTGAACAGCTTGTAGTCCAGCGCTGCCCAGAGGTTGGTGCCCAGGCGCTTGATCGGGAACTGGTCGTCGTAGTGGGTCTCGACGGCCTTGGTCCAGCGGCCGTTGAGCACGGTGGCGTCGGCGTTGGTGCTGAAGCCCAGGAAACTGCGCATCGACCAGGCGCCCAACGCCAGCAGCACGGCGAGGAACAAGGCGATGTAGAGGACGCGTAATGAACGGGTCATGGTCGGCTCCCTCAGAACTGGAAGTAAAGGAACGGCGAGAAGCTCTGCGCCGAAAGTTTGAGAATCGACGCCACGAACAGCAGCAGTACTGCGGCGCGCATGGCGTAGCGTGGCCAGGTGGCGCTCCAGTAGGCCGGTTGCACGGTGGCCTCGGTGCCCACGGTGTAGCCGGGCTCATGGATGCTGCCCGGGTTGTCGCCCGGTACGGCCTTGATCAAGCCCGGTTGCGCAGTCGCCGGGCCATCGGCCTGGGTGTTCACCGCAGGCTTGGTTTTTTCCGGTGGGCGGTTGCTGTAGAAGTCCCGCAGGCCGAAGAACGCCAGGGTTGCGTACGCCACCACCAGGGTTGCCACTTGCAGGCCGGTGAGGCTGGCGCGGTTGAGTTCCGACAGCGACCACTCGCCGAAGCTGAACATCGCGCCGTACATACGGCCGGCGACGTGCAGGTTTTCCGAGCGGAAGATCACCCAGCCCATCACCACCAGCAGGAAGGTGAAGGCCCAGCGCACAACGTTGAAACTGCGCGGTGCGGTGTTGAGGCCGATGGCTTTTTCAATCGCCAGCCACATGCCGTGCCAGGCGCCCCACACGATGTAGGTGATGTTCGCACCGTGCCACAGGCCACCGAGGAGCATGGTCAGGAACAGGTTGCGGTAGGTGGTCAGCGTGCCTTTACGGTTGCCGCCCAGGGTGATGTACAGGTAGTCACGCAGCCAGGTGGACAGGCTGATATGCCAGCGCCGCCAGAACTCGGTGATCGACTGGCTGATGTACGGCTGCTTGAAGTTTTCCATGAAGCGAAAACCCATCATCAAGCCCAGGCCGATGGCCATGTCGCTGTAGCCGGAGAAGTCGAAGTACAGCTGCGCGGTGTACGCCAGTGCGCCGAGCCAGGCGTCACCCGTCGTAGGGTTTTGCAGGGCGAAGCAATGATCGGCGACCACCGCCAGGGTGTCGGCGATAAACACCTTCTTGATGAAACCCTGCATGAACCGCGTGCAGCCCTCGGAGAATTTATCGAGGGTGTGGGTGCGGTTGTTGAACTGGTCGGCCAGGTCGCGAAAGCGCAACACCGGGCCGGCAATCAGATGCGGGAAGATCGCCACGAACGCCGCAAAGTCGATCAGGTTGCGGGTGGCCGGGGTGTCGCCGCGGTACACGTCGATGATGTAGCTGATGGACTCGAAGATGTAGAACGAGATCCCGATCGGCAACAGCACGTGGGTGAGGATGAAGGGTTCCAGGCCCGCCGACTTCATCATCAGGTTGATGCTGTCGACACCGAAGTTGGCGTACTTGAAGTAGCCGAGGATGCACAGATCGACCGCCACGCCCAGCAGCAGCCAGCGCTGGGCGGGCTTGGTGCGCACGCCTGCCGCACCGACCTTGAGGCCGATCCAGTAGTTCCACAGCGTCACGGCGGCGAACAGCGCCAGGAAGTCCACTCGCCACCAGGCGTAGAACACATAACTGGCAACCAGCAGCAGCAGATTGCGATAGCGTTGCCCGCTCAGGTAGTACAAGCCGAGGAAGATCGGCAAGAACAGGAACAGGAACACATTGGACGAGAAAACCATCCCGATCTCTCCATGTTTAACCAACAGTCAAGGGCCAACGG
>NZ_JACARZ010000066.1:0-36956 GCF_013386315.1 Pseudomonas sp. P7779
AAGAGCGGAACCAATCTCAGTCATCACCCAAATAACGGATATGCCCCCACCCCAACCAGGAACGCCTCAGGACTTAGGCGTCAAATCCACCTTGAACCATTTTTCGCTGAGTTTCTTAACAGTCCCATCAGCAATCGCTTCTTTCAACGCCGCATCAAACTTGGCCTTCAACTCCGGATCGCTCTTGCGAAAACCCAGGCCCTCGCCATCACCCCAGATAGGGCCTTTGATCTGCGGCCCGGTATACGCCAGCCCCTTGTTCTCAGGCTTGGACATAATCGAATCAAGGAACGTAACGTCATCAAAAATCGCGTCAATACGGCCCGATTGCAGATCAAGAATCGCATCGGCCGACGTGTTGTACTCACGAATCGTCGCCACGTCCTTGAAGTTCTCATCAATGAACTTGGTGTAAATGATGCCTGAAGCGATCCCGATGGTTTTACCCTTCAGCGCCTGACGCAACGGCTCGATCGCATCGTGAATCGCCTTCGGATCAGCACTCAGCGTAATCGCATTCGCCGCCCCGGTTTTACCCGGCAGCAACGCCGCATCCTGCGCGACAAAGTTGGCCGGCGTCTGCGCGTAGGGAATCGAAAAATCCATGACCTGCTTACGGTCGTCAGTGATAACGATCGCATCCATCAACACATCAAACTTCCCTGCGTTGAGACTGGCAATCATGCCATCCCAGTTCTGCACGGTGATCTTGCACTGCAGCTTCATCTTGGCGCACAGGTAGTCCATCAGCTCAGGCTCGAAACCACTGATCTTCCCGCCTGGCAATGTCAGGTTCCAGGGCTCGTACGCGCCCTCGGTCGCGATGTTCACGGACGTCCAGTCCTTTGCCTGCAGTCCGGAAGCACTTGCCATCACTAGGGTCGCTACAGCAACAGAGCCTAACCAATTCGATTTTTTAGCGGTCATTTCTATTTCCTACCAATGTTTTGATGTGGGCTTAGGACTTTTTTCTCGAACGCATACAGGTTTGGGGACTGGCCGATTCGCTCTCCAGTCTGCACATGACTCCACATGTACATACATGTCATTGCAAAATATTTGCCAGCTTTTAAAAATAAATAACCTGTTGATTTTCAAGGAAATTAAACATGGTTAGAAAATGTGCGCGGTTTTTTCGCCCTGTTTTGGGTCGATAGGTAGCGTTTTGCACCCACCCGTGCGCTGTCAGGTGTCAGGCGTGGGGGCAGGGTTCGCGGTGAGTATTGGCGTGAATCCCAGGTGCTCAAGCAGTCGCGCCATATCGCGGACTGCGATCGACAGGGTCGCGGTATTCACCAGCGGATGGCAGAGAATCCTGTCGCCGTTCCACACCTCTTCGGCGATCACAACCTGGGTGGCGCGCTGCACGTCATTGCACAACCCCAGCAATGACACCGCTCCCGGCTCCACGCCCAGGGTTTCCATCAGGCGGCGCGGCGAGGCGAATCTCAGGCCCTTGAGGCCGAGGGTTTGCGAGAGTGCACGCAGGTCCAGGCGCTGCTCGCTCTTGAGCACCACCAGGGTGGGATTCAAACCTTTGGCATCGCACAGGAAGATGTTCTTGACCGCCTGCCCGCTGATCCCGATGTCCAGTTTGTCGGCTTCTTCGCAGGTGCGCACGGCGCTGTGTTCCACGTATTCATAGGCAATGGAGCAGGTATCGAGCAGGTGTAGAACGTCTTTGGGTTGAAGCATTCGCAAAGTCCCCGGGTATCGCTTTGTCTGCGCCAAAAATGGCAAAGGCCCGCCGTCCGAAAAGGAGGGCAGGCCGTTTGACGGCGTGGTTGTCAGTTCAGGTGATGGGCCACCAGGTCGTTGATTTTCCCGCTGCGCACCTGGTCAATCACACTGGCCATGTCAGCGTAAAACGCGCGGTCGTTATCCGCCACCGGCACTTCACTGCGCACCAGGTCATAGACCGCCTTGGTCGCGGTCGATGCCTTGTTCACATCGTGGAAATCCAGGGCCTGGCACGCGACCAGCACTTCGATGGCCACCACCGACTGGAGTTTTTGCGAGACTTTGTAGGCCTTGATCACCGCGTTGTAGGCCAGGCTGACCGGGTCTTCCTGGTTGCCGCAGGTAGAGACGCTGTCGATCGACGATGGCATCGACAGGGTTTTCATTTCGGCGTACAGCCCGGCGGCGGTGTACTGGACGATCATGTAGCCGCTGTTCAGGCCCGGGTTGCGCACCAGGAAGGCCGGCATTTCGCTGAAGTGCGAGTTGATCATGCGGTCGGTCCGGCGCTCGGAA
Source organism: Pseudomonas sp. P7779 (assembly GCF_013386315.1). Lineage (NCBI taxonomy): Bacteria > Pseudomonadati > Pseudomonadota > Gammaproteobacteria > Pseudomonadales > Pseudomonadaceae > Pseudomonas > Pseudomonas sp. P7779. The sequence goes on from NZ_JACARZ010000066.1 coordinate 2,257, forward strand.
ATTTTCGCCAGGTTGGTCAGCGCCACACACAGTGTGTCGGCTGCAATCCCGATGTAGGTGCCGTCGAAGTTGGCGCCGGAAATCGCGATACCGTCACCGTCGTCCAGCGGGAAAATCACCGGGTTGTCGCCCGAAGAATTGATTTCGCGCTCGATGGTTTCCCGCGCGTAGTTGATGAACTGCCGGGAAGCACCATGCACTTGGGGGATGGCACGCAGGCTGTAGACGTCCTGCAGGCGGTAATCGATGTTGTCTGCGATGAGCTGGCTGTCGTGCAGGATAGCCTTGATGTTGGCGGCGGTTGCGGCCTGTGCGGGGTGAGCCTTGATCGAGTGGTAGCGCGGGTCGAACGCGCGGATGGTGCCCTTGAGCGCCTCCAGCGACATGGCCGCCGCCACGTCCGCCAGGTCGGCAGCCTGCATCGCGTTGTACAGCGCCAGCGTAGCGATGGCGGTCACCGACGTGGTGCCGTTCAACATCGCCAGGCCTTCCTTGCACTGCAGGTCGGTCGGTTGCAGGCCGACCTGTTGCAGGGCGGTTGCGCCATCCACCAGTGCACCGCCCTTGACGCTGGCGCGGCCTTCGCCGAGCAGCACCAGGGCCAGGTGGCCTTCTACCGCGAGGTAACCCACCGAGCCTTCACCCGGCGCAAAGGGCACCACGTCGTGGTTGAGCAGGCCGGCGATCAGTTCCAGCAGTTCCAGGCGCACCCCGGAGTAGCCTTTGCCCAGGCTGATCAACACCATCAACTGGATCGCCCGCACCTGTTCACGCACCAGCGGTTCGCCGACGGAAACAGCGTGGGAACGCACGATGTTGACTTGCAGTTCCTTGGCGTTTTCCGGCGAGATCACATGCCGCACGTTGTCGCCAAAACCGGTGGTCACGCCGTACACCAAACGGTTTTCATCGAGGAATCGCTCGATCAACCCACGGGACTTTTTAACCCGGTTCTTGTAACTGTCGGCAAACGAAACAGTGGCCGAATAGCGGGCGATCGCCACGAACTCTTCGATGCTGGGTTCACTGTCGCCTAACACGACATGGGTAATTTGTTCAGGCAGGGTTTTCATCAGCGACTCCAGCAGGGCGTAACGCAATGGGGTGGGAAGTGGTTTCACTCTACGGGTTGCACTAGCTGAAGAAAATATGGGGTTTTCTGTTACTTTTAGTAGAAAATCTAAACTGCTGAAGTCGCGAGATTCCCCCATGAGCCGTTTACCGCCGTTGCGCGCGTTGCAAGTGTTTGAAGTGGTGGGCCACTGCGCCGGTATGTCCCAGGCGGCGATTCGCCTGGGGATCTCGGTGGGCGCTGTCAGCCAGCAAATGAAACTGCTCGAAGATGCCCTGGGCATGAAGCTGACGCTCAAGGACGGCCAGCGCCTGCGCTTGAACAGCGTCGGCGAACGCCTGCACGCCCGCTGCACCGCGGCGTTCGAAGAACTCAGGCTGGCGGTGGCCGAGGCCGAGCGGGCGAAGAATCCCAACAACCTGTATATCAGTTGCCTGCCTTCGCTGATGACCAAATGGCTGTCGCCGCTGATCGACGAGTGGGGGCAGGACGAAACCGACCTGGACATCTACCTCGACAGCACCCTCGATGATGCATCGGGGGAGGAAAGTGCCGACTTTCGCATCGGTTATGGCGAGCACCCCGAGCATGCCGGGCATAGCGTGCCGCTGTTCCGCGATTGTGTGGTGCCCACCTGTTCACCGCAGTTGCTGGAACGGGTTGCGTGCGCGCGGGACTTGCTCGATTACCGCCTGATCGGCATCGACTCGCGGCCCAAATTCGATTCGCCGCCTTCGTGGACCCAATGGTTCAGCGAGCTGGAAGGGCAAACCGGCCAGCCCATCGTGATCCGCCGCAATTATTCATCATCGATTACCGCGATCCAGGCGGCCATCGACCGGCAAGGCATCGTGCTGGCGCAGTTCTCAATGATCGCCGGGGACCTGCGCGCCGGTCGGCTGGTGATTCCCTGGCGGTTCGCCGTGCCGCTGGCGGCGCCGTACTACCTGAGTTGGCACCCCAATACCCTGCACAAACAGCAGTGCCGTGGGTTTCAACGCTGGATGATTGGGCAGGGGCAGAAACAGGAGAAAATTACCGCTGCCATGCTTTCTGCTGCGCACTTTGATCATTAAGTTGTCACTTACGGTCATTGAGCGCCAGCCGGCGGACTCTTAGTCTGTGGGACATAAACCGATGGAGTGCCATTCGAGCGCTCCACGTCCCGTGATGATCCGTTGTGGAGCTGTACCATGACCGCTGCTGCCTACCCGCACTTGCTGGCCCCGTTGGACCTGGGTTTTACCACCCTGCGCAACCGCACCCTGATGGGCTCGATGCACACCGGCCTTGAAGAAAAACCCGGTGGCTTCGAGCGCATGGCGGCCTATTTTGCCGAACGTGCCCGTGGCGGCGTGGGCCTGATGGTCACCGGCGGCATTGGCCCCAACGATGAAGGTGGGGTGTATGGCGGTGCGGCCAAGCTGACCACCGACGAAGAAGCGCAGAAGCACAAGATCGTCACCCGGGCGGTGCACGAGGCGGGCGGCAAGATCTGCATGCAGATCCTCCACGCCGGGCGTTATGCCTACAGCCCGAAGCAGGTGGCACCGAGCGCAATCCAGGCGCCGATCAACCCGTTCAAGCCCAAAGAGCTGGACGAAGAAGGCATCGAAAAACAGATCAATGATTTCGTCACCTGCTCGGTGCTGGCCCAGGTCGCCGAGTACGACGGCGTGGAAATCATGGGTTCGGAAGGCTACTTCATCAACCAGTTCCTCGCCGCCCACACCAACCACCGCACCGACCGTTGGGGTGGCAGCTACGAAAACCGCATGCGTCTGCCGGTGGAAATCGTGCGCCGGGTGCGCGAAGCCGTAGGCCCGAATTTCATCATCATCTTCCGCCTGTCGATGCTCGACCTGGTAGAAGGCGGCAGCACCTGGGAAGAAATCGTGCAGTTGGCCAAGGCTATCGAGCAGGCCGGTGCAACGATCATCAACACCGGCATCGGCTGGCACGAAGCGCGGATCCCGACCATCGCCACCAAGGTGCCGCGTGGCGCGTTCAGCAAGGTCACCGCGAAGTTGCGCGGTGCGGTGCAGATTCCATTGATCACCACCAACCGGATCAACACCCCGGAAATCGCCGAGCAGATTTTGGCCGAAGGCGATGCCGACATGGTCTCGATGGCTCGCCCATTCCTCGCCGACCCGGACTTCGTCAACAAGGCTGCCGAAGGCCGCGCCGATGAGATCAACACCTGCATCGGCTGCAACCAGGCCTGCCTGGACCACACCTTCGGCGGCAAGCTGACCACCTGCCTGGTCAACCCGCGTGCGTGCTACGAGACCGAGCTCAACTACCTGCCGGTCAAGCAGATCAAGAAAATCGCCGTGGTCGGTGCCGGTCCTGCGGGCCTGGCGGCCGCCACCGTCGCCGCCGAACGTGGGCATCAAGTGACGCTGTTCGATTCGGCCAGCGAGATCGGCGGCCAGTTCAACATCGCCAAGCGTGTGCCGGGCAAGGAAGAGTTCTTCGAGACCCTGCGCTACTTCAAACGCAAGTTGCAGACCACTCACGTCGAACTGTGCCTGAACACCCGGGTCGACGTTGAGCAGCTTGTTGCGGGCGGTTATGACGAGATCATCCTCGCGACCGGCATCGCGCCGCGTATTCCGGCGATTCCCGGCGTGGAAAACGCCAAGGTATTGAGCTACCTCGACGTGATCCTGGAGCGTAAGCCGGTGGGCCATCGCGTGGCGGTGATCGGTGCCGGCGGTATCGGTTTTGACGTCTCGGAATTCCTCGTGCACCAGGGCGTGTCCACCAGCCTGGACCGCGAGGCGTTCTGGAAAGAGTGGGGCATCGACACCCACCTGGAAGCCCGCGGCGGTGTGGCCGGGATCAAGCCCGAGCGCCATGCGCCGGCGCGTGAAGTGTTCCTGTTGCAGCGCAAGACCTCCAAGGTCGGTGACGGCCTGGGCAAGACCACCGGCTGGATCCACCGCACCGGCTTGAAGAACAAGCAGGTGCAGATGCTCAACAGCGTCGAGTACCTGAAGATCGACGATGAGGGCCTGCACATCCGCATCGGCGCCGAGGGTGAACCGAAGGTGCTGGCGGTGGACAACATCGTGATCTGCGCCGGGCAGGACCCGCTGCGGGAATTGCAGGATGGCCTGGTGGCGGCCGGGCAGAACGTGCACCTGATCGGCGGTGCGGACGTGGCGGCCGAACTGGATGCCAAGCGCGCCATCAACCAGGGTTCGCGCCTGGCGGCCGAGCTGTAAACACGTAAAAGGGGCGGTGGTAGACTACCGCCCCTTTTCTTGTGCAGAACCGCCCTCATGGGTCCTTTCGACTGGCTCCCCCACGCGCCCCTTGAACCCCTGAAGCTGGACTGGATGGGGCCGGTGGAAGTCGCCGTGCTGCGCCTGGATCGCATCGACCCGCTGATCAGCGGCAACAAGTGGTTCAAGCTCACCGAGCACCTGGCGCAAGGCCGGGCGGCGGGCGCCAGCGGGATCATCAGCCTGGGCGGCGCTTACTCCAATCACCTGCATGCACTGGCGGCGGCCGGGAAACGCTTCGGCTTTCCTACCGTTGGCTTGCTGCGTGGCCATCCGCAAGACACACCCACGGTGCTCGACCTCAAGGCCTTCGGCATGCAACTGCATTGGCTGGGGTATGGCGGCTATCGCGCGCGCAACGAGCCGGACTTCTGGCTGCCCTGGCGCGAGCAGTATCCGCACCTGCACCCGGTACCTGAAGGCGGCGGGGGCCTGGCGGGCGCGTTGGGTTGCGGGGTTTTGGTGAATCAGGCGCAGGCGCAATTAAACGGCCTGGGCTGGACGGACTATCACGGTTGGTGGCTGGCGGCAGGCACCGGTACTACATTGGCGGGATTGGTGCTGGCGGAGGCGGGTGCGCATCCGGTATATGGCGCCCTGGCGGTGCCCGACGACCACGGGGTGGCGCAACAGGTGCAGGCGCTTGTGCAGCAGGGTTATGAATTGCTGGAGGCCAGCCGGGGCGGCTTTGCCAAGGTTGATCCGGAGTTGCTGGCCTTTATCGACGCTACCGAGCAAGCCTGTGGCCTGGCGCTGGAGCCGCTGTATACCGGCAAGGCGTTATTGGCGTTGAAACAACAGATTGAAGCCGGGAGATTTTCCCCCGGCACCCGCCTGATCTTCGTCCACACCGGTGGCCTGCAGGGCCGCCGGGGTTTCCTTGTTGCACCCGGTTAATGTAGGCGCTGGCTTGCCTGCGATGCAGACACCGCCGTGTATCAGTGGCACCGAGGTGATGCTATCGCAGGCAAGCCAGCTCCCCCACAAGCCAGCTGCCACATTCAATCCGTGGGCTTACTGAAGGTTCCCTCTCTTGCCGGGCATCATTCTCAACGCAGTGTTGTCTCGCAGCACATAGTGATGGGCCAATCCGGCCAACGCATGCAGCCCGATCAGCCAGTAACCGACCTTGCCGAACAGCACATGCCAGCTTTCAATCTCCTTGGCCAACGCCTTGTTTTCGGCAATCAACGGCGGCAGCTCGATGCCGTAGAACATCACCGAATGTCCCTCGGCGCTGACGATCAGCCAGCCGGCGATGGGCATGCCGATCATCAAGGCATACAGCGCCATGTGCATCAGGGTAGCCAGGAAGGATTGCCATTGCGGCGGGGCCGGTACGATCTTCGGTGCCACCCCCAGGCTGCGGGCGAACAACCGTAGCCACACCAGCACAAACACCGTCAGGCCGAACATGAAGTGCATTTCCACGATCAACGTACGTGCGCCGCTGCCTTTGGGAAACTGCCCGCGTAACTCAATGCAGGCGTAGACCACCGCCAGCAGCACCACCATCAGCCAGTGCAACGCAATCGACATGGTGCTGTAACGCGTATCGGAATTTTTCCAGGGCATCGCTTTCTTCCTCACTCATCAGGGCAAACCTCCGTTCTTTGCGACGGAGTCCTTTCAATGTAAGCCTGTTTTACGAGGTTTGCCCGTGAGAGGAGGGTGTATAGGCGATCTTTTGATCTCGATCAGTTGCCCTGCGGCATTTCACCCCGTGCCAGGCGCTGGTTGATGTCGGCGATCACCGCAGGCAGGTCGGTGATGGTGTCGATCATGTAGTGTGGGCGCGAGCCTTCGAACATGGCCTGGATACGCGTGCGTTCGCTGGCGAGTGTGCCGGCGTCGAGGGCGCGGAACTGCTCGTAGGTCAGGCCCAGGGCGTTGCCCGAGCAGGTCAGCGCCACGGTCCACATCCCGGCGCGACGGCCTTCGAGGATGCCCGGCACGGTGTCGTCGATCTTCACGCAGGCCGCTACGTCATCGATCCCGAGGGCGATCACGTTGGCCAGGGCCTGGGCCGGCCATGGTCGGCCGTTGGGTACTTCGTCGGTGGCGACCACGTGGTCGGCGATATAGCCATTGGTGGCAGCCAGTTCGACAACCTTGTCCATCACCTGCTTGGGGTAGCCGGAGCACGAACCGATCTTGATCCCTTGCTGGCGCAGGTTGGCGATAGTGTCCAGGGCACCGGGGATCAATGCCGAGTGCTCGGCGATCTTCTCGATCTGCAGCGGCATGAAGCGCTGGTAGATGGCGGTCACATCATCGTCAGTCGGTGTGCGGCCGAAGGCCTTGCGGTAACGCTCGGCCACCTGCGGCTGGTCGCACAGGGTGCGGATGTGGTCCCACTTGCCCATGCCCATCGGGCCACGGGCTTCTTCGATGGAGACCTGCACGTCGAACTCGGCGAAGGCTTCGACAAAAATCTGCGTGGGCGCGAACGAGCCGAAATCGACCACGGTGCCGGCCCAGTCGAGGATCGCGGCTTGAAGCTGGGTTGGGTTTGCGTAGTTCATGGTTCAGATCCTGTGAGTAGTGGGCAGTCAGATGTCGAGCACGTTCATTTCTTGCAGCACCTCGGCTACCGCCGCGACCGCGGCTTGCATCTCGGCCTGGTTCACATGGCCGATGCAGCCTACGCGGAAGGTTTCCACCTGGGTCAATTTGCCGGGATAAAGGATGAAGCCCTTGGCCTTGACCCGTTCGTAGAACTCCTTGAACTGGTAGCGCGGATCTTTCGGCGCGTGGAAGGTAACGATGATCGGCGCCTGGATCGCGGCGGGCAGGAAGCTGCGCAGGCCCAGTTCGGCCATGCCGTCCAGCAATGCCTGGCAGTTGTCGGCGTAGCGCTGGTGCCGGGCGGGCAGGCCGCCTTCTTCGTTGTATTGCAGCAGCGCTTCGTGCAGCGCCGCCACCACGTGGGTCGGCGGTGTGAAGCGCCATTGGCCGGTCTTGGCCATGTAGCTGTGCTGGTCGAAAAGGTCCATCGCCAGGGAGTGGCAGTTGCCTTGGGCTGCAGCCAGCGCCTGCTTTTCAGCGAACACAAAACCCATCCCCGGTACGCCTTCCAGGCACTTGCCGGAGGCGGCGATCAGCGCGTCGAACGGCACCTCGCGGGCGTCGATCGGCAGCGCGCCGAAGGAGCTCATGGCGTCGATAATCAGGCGCTTGCCGTGGCGGGCGATGACCTGGGCGATCTCGGGCAACGGGTTGAGAATCCCGGTGCTGGTTTCGCAATGGATCAGTGCGACGTGGGTGATGCCCTTGTCGGCGTGCAACAGGCGGTCGACGTCGGCGGCGGTGGTGGGTTCGTCCTCGGCAGTTTCAAAGGTACTGAACTCGCGGCCGAGCACTTCGCAAATCTTCGCCAGGCGCTTGCCGTAGGCGCCGTTGATCAGCACCAGCACCTTGCCGTCCCGTGGCACGAGGGTGCCGATGGCCGCTTCCACGGCAAAGGTGCCGCTGCCTTGCAATGGCACGCAATGGTGGCTGGCGGTGCCGTTGACGATCACCAGCAGTTGCTCGCAAAGACTGGCGGTCAGTTGATTGAAGCGGTCATCCCATGAACCCCAGTCGACCATCATGGCCTGGCGGGTGCGGGCCGAGGTGGTCAAGGGCCCCGGGGTCAGCAGGATCGGCGCGGCAGTGCTCATTCGTGTGTCCTCGCAAAACATTGGGATGAAGTTACGGCGCCTAAATTGCAGTTTGGCTTGTCATCAATCAAATTGTTTGTTGTTATGCGAGCTATCAGTGAGGCCGATAGCTATGAACCTGTTTCAACTGCGTGCGTTTGATGCGGTGGCCCGCGAGGGCAGTTTTACCCGGGCGGCCGAGCGCCTGTTCATCAGCCAGCCGGCGGTGACCGGGCATATCAAGGCGCTGGAGGAGCACTACCAGATCGCGCTGCTGCGGCGTACCGCGCGGCGGGTGGAGTTGACCGAGGAGGGCACCAAACTCGCGGCGATCACCCGGGCGATCTTCGGCCTGGTGGAAGAGGCGCAGACGTTGCTGGAGGCCAACCGGCAATTACTTACCGGGCGCCTGGAAGTGGCGGCGGACGGGCCGCACATGGTCATGCCGATGCTGGCCAGCCTACGGCAGCGGTATCCGGGGATTACTGTCAATTTGCGCCTGGGCAATGCGCAGGAAACCCTCGCGGCGCTGTTGTCGGAGCGGGCTGACGTGGCGGTGTTGACCGAGGTGGAGCCGCGCAAGGGCCTGCACTTGCAGCCGTTGATCGAGTCACGAATTTGCGCGTTGGTGCCGGCCGGCCATCCGTGGCTGGCGGAGCCTGCGGGGATTCGGCTGGAGCAATTGGATCAGGTGATCATGGTGTTGCGTGAACCCAGCTCGATTACGCGGCGGACCTTTGACGATGCCTGCGCCCAGGCCGGCGTGCAGCCCCGGGTGTTGCTGGAACTGGACAGCCGTGAGGCGGTGACGGAAGCGGTGGCGGCCGAGTTGGGGGTTGGGGTGGTGTCGTCGATGGAAGTCAGCCGGGATCCGCGGGTGCACGCGATTCCGATCCAGGGCGAGGGGCTGGTGAACCGGCATGTGATCGGGTGCATGGAGCGGCGGCGGGAGTTGCGGTTGATTCAGGCGTTTTTCGAGTTGGCGCCTTAGAGGGTGTTGGCTTGAGATCTAGTTGGCCCCTTCGCGAGCAAGCCCGCTCCCACATTCGACCGCGTTCCATCGGTAGAACTCGGTCAACTGTGGGAGCGGGCTTGCTCGCGAAGGGGCCCTCAACTTCACCGCAAACTTTCCCGCACAATCTCCAGAAAAGTCGCCACCACCCGCCGCGAACTCTGCTCCTTCAAGCACACCAGGGTTTCCTTCATCCGCTGCGTACAGTCACGGATCGGCATCGCATACACCCGCGAATCTGCGCCAAACTCCGCAGCCGACACCACGCCCACGCCAATCCCCACCACCACCGCCTCCCGCGCGGCTTCGCGGCCTTCCACCTGGATCGCCGGGCGAATGCGCAGCCCGGCCTGGTGCATTTCCTGCTCCAGGGTCTGGCGGGTCACCGAGCCGATTTCCCGCAACACCAGCGGCGTATCGTCCAGGTCCGCCAGGCAGATCGACTCGCGGCCCGCCCACGGGTGGTTGCGGGCGACAAACGCGAGCAATTGGTCATCGGGCAGCGGCAGTGACAGCAGCCGCTCGTCGTCCACATCGCGCCCCAGCAGCGCGAGGTCGGCCTGGTAGTTGTACAGGCGAAACAGTGATTCATCGGTGTTGCCGGTTTCGATCTTCACGCTGATGCCCGGGTACAACTGGCAGAAGCGCGCAATCTGCGGCAGCACATGCACCGGGGCGTCCACCGCGAGTGTCAGGGTGCCGGTTTGCAAGGCGCGGGAATCCTGCAACAGCTCTTCGGCTTCCGCCGCGACGGCAAACAGACGCTGGGTGATGCTCAACAGGCGCTCGCCGAGGTCGGTCAAGCGCACCGAACGTTTGTTGCGATGAAACAGCAGCACGCCGAAACGTTCCTCAAGCTTGCGCACCTGGTCGGAAATGGCCGGCTGGCTGAGGAACAAGCGTTCGGCGGCGTGGGTAAAACTGCCGTGTACGGCCACCGCATGGAAGGCTTTGAGTTGCGCGTGAGACACCGACATCGCGAATCCTCTTACAAGCTCAGCTTATATTTGAAATACGATAAATCGATTTTACCTATTAGTCAGCCATTGCTTTGATAGCCCCAGTCGCCGTAGGTCGAGTCCTACACCTTCGGCGGCCATGGGTCTTCTGCGTGCTCACCAGCGGGACTCATCTGACCAATACCGCGCCCCTCCAAGCGCCGGTACTGCAGTGCTCAACAATAAAAATACAGGCGTTTGCTTTTCATTCTGCCGGCACACTCACACCCGAGGTCAGAACCACCATGAATACTCCCTTGAGTCACATCAAGCGTTGGCGCGTGCAGATTTTCGCCATCACCTGGCTGGCGTACGCGGCCTTCTATTTTACCCGCAAGGCTTTTTCGGTGGCCAAGCTGGGGATCGTCGACGACTCGAGTTTCCCGCTGGACAAGATGATGATGGCCAACCTGGATGGCATCTACCTGGCGGCCTACGCCGTTGGCCAATTCACCTGGGGCATGCTCGCCGACCGTTTCGGGCCGCGTGTGGTGGTACTCGGCGGGTTGCTGATTTCAGCCGCCGCCGCCCTGGTGATGGGCACGTTTGCCACGTTACCGATCTTTGTCACGTGCATGTTGATCCAGGGCCTGGCCCAGTCCACCGGCTGGTCCGGGCTGTGCAAGAACCTTGGCAGTTTCTTCCCGGCGCAGCAGCGTGGCCGGGTGCTGGGTTTATGGAGCTCGTGCTACGCCTTTGGTGGCCTGGTGGCGTCGCCGTTTGCCGGATGGTGGGCGTATACGCTGATCGGCACCTGGCATGCGGCATTTATCTCCAGTGCGGCTGTGGTCTTCGTGGTCGCGGTGCTGTTTTTCATTTTCCAGCGCAACACGCCACAGGATGTTGGGTTACCGGCAGTGGAACCGGAACCGGAACAGACTGCCGCCGAGAAGAACGCCAGTGTGCTGGAGCCGCTGCGGGCCATTTTGCGCAACCGCACGGTGTTGACCCTGGGGCTGGCGTACTTTCTGTTGAAACCGGCGCGTTACGCGATCCTGTTGTGGGGGCCGGTGATTGTGTATGAGCAGATGCCGTCGGTGGGCAAGGTCGGCGCGGCGATTGTGCCGACGGCGTTCGAGCTGGCGGGGTTGCTGGGGCCGATCATGATCGGCATGGCGTCCGACAAACTGTTCGGCGCCCGGCGCATGCCGGCCTGTGTCCTCAGCCTGCTGGCGCTGACCGTGGCCCTGGCGTTGTTCATGGGCGCCTTGCACACCGGCAGTGTGGCGCTGGTGATGGCGCTGCTGTTTGTGATGGGCCTGACCCTGTACGGGCCGGACTCGATGATCAGCAGCACCGCCGCCATCGACTTCGGCACCGCCAAGGCCGGCGCGACGGCGGCGGGGTTCGTCAACGGCTGCGGTTCGGTGGGGGCGATTCTTGGCGGCTTGCTGCCGGGCTACTTCGATACGGTCACGGTGTTTATCGTGTTTGCCGGTGCCGCGCTGTTTTCCTCCCTGGTGTTGATGCCGTACTGGAACGCCAGGCCGGCGGTGCTGGCGCAGGTGGGCGACTTCGTGCCCGACCGTGAGCGCGCCATCAATCCCTTGCGGACCTGAGGGGCATGGCCGGTTTTTTGGTGGATTAGAGTGTTTCAGCGCTATAAACTCTGCCCCCAAAGCGCCGGCCAGTAGACGTCTCGGCGCGATGGACAGAAGAGAGTGAGTCATGGGCGCACAGTGGAAAGTCAAACATAAAGAAGCGGCATCCAATGCCAAGGGCAAGATCTTCGGCAAGCTGGTGAAAGAGATCACCATTGCCGCCCGCAACGGTGCCGACACTGCTACCAACGCACATTTGCGCCTGGTGGTGGAGCAGGCCAAAAAGGCCTCGATGCCCAAGGAAACCCTGGAGCGCGCGATCAAGAAAGGTGCCGGTCTGCTCGGTGAGACCGTGCAATACCACCGCGTGACCTACGAAGGTTTTGCCCCGCACCAGGTGCCGCTGATCGTTGAATGCGTGACCGACAACATCAACCGCACCGTGGCGGAAATCCGCGTGGCGTTCCGCAAGGGCCAACTCGGCGCGTCCGGCTCCGTGGCCTGGGACTTCAACCACGTAGGCCTGATCGAAGCCTCGCCGGACAGCCCCGACGCCGATCCGGAAATGGCCGCGATTGAAGCCGGTGCCCAGGATTTCGAGGAAGGCGAAGAAGAAGGCACTACCTTGTTCATCACCGAGACCACCGACCTGGACGCCGTGCAGAAAGCCTTGCCGGAGCAGGGTTTCACCGTGCTGTCGGCCAAGCTCGGCTACATCGCGAAGAACCCGGTGAGCGGTTTGAGCGATGAGCAGATGGCCGAAGTCGAAGCCTTCCTGGAAGGCTTGGACAACCATGACGACGTGCAGGACATGTTCGTCGGGTTGGCGGGTTGATTCTGATTTGATGTGAACCCGGTCCAAATGTGGGAGCGGGCTTGCTCGCGAATACGGTGTACCAGCCAAGTATCTATTGACTGACACACCGCATTCGCGAGCAAGCCCGCTCCCACATTGGGTTTAGTGGAGTTTGGAAGACTGCAACAAGCTTGTGATTTCCTCGAACCCAGGCCGGGCCAACACATCCGGCTGGCAGCAGTTGTCCCGCAAGGCTTCCAGTGCCACGCGCTGTTGCTCGTTCAACCCCGCATCAATCCTTTCCAGCAATTCCCCCAGCAACACCCCGAACGCCCTGACTTCGATGCGCTGCAACGCGCGGGTTTCCTGGCTGTCGACCGTGGTGTGAAACGACGCTGCACCAAAGTCCCCAAGCAGACATTCACCGGCTTCATTCCACAGAATGTTGTGGCCGTACAGATCACCGTGGGTGATGCCTTGCGCGTGCAGGTGCGCCGCCACCGAGGCGATGCCCCGGGCCATGCGCAGCGCCACATCCGCGCTGAAACGGGTGGTGGGCTCGTAGATATCTCGGGTGCACGACGCCAGGCTCGGCAGGGCCGCGAGGTTGCGGTAGCTCGGTTCGATCAGTTGCATCACCAGCGCCGCCTGGCCTTCCGGGTGGTCGACGACACGGCCTTCTACCTTGATCAGGTTGGCATGCAGTCCGGCGGCGATGCAGGCGTGCATTTCGTGCAGGGGCGAGCCATCGCTGGTGATGCTGCCTTTGTACAGTTTGACCGCAACCGCCTTGGCCGGCCCGCCTGGCGGGGTCCAGGACGCCTTGCGGATGATGCCGGAGGCGCCTTCGCCCAACACTTCGCCCAGCACCAGCTCTGACCAGGGAATATTCGGCGTCGCGTCATGGCGGGCCTCTTCCACGGCCATCTCTACCGGATTACCGGCGTAGGCCAGCCAGGTCAGGCTCGGCAAGGTCAGCAACCAGTCCGGCAGGCGGGTCATGCGGTTGGAGGCGATGCGGATCAGTTCGAGGTTTTTGCACTGGGCGAGGCTTTGCGGCAACTGCTCCAGGTGGTTACCGGCCAGCATCAGTTTTTGCAGCAAAGGCCGTTCACCCAGTTCGTCCGGCAATTGGCTGATGTGGTTATCGGTGAGGATCAGCCAGCGCAGCAAGGGTGGCAGCGACGTCGCCGGGACACTGCTGATCTGGTTCGACTTGAAGCCGATCATGCTCAACTGCGCGCACTGGCCCAGGCATTGCGGCAGTTCGGTAAAGGCGTTTTCCGAACAGAACAGCACGCGCAAATGGGGCAGGCGGTGCAGGTCATCCGGCAGGCTGCTCAGGGCATTGCCGGTCAGGTTGAGGATTTCCAGGGAGTCGGCCAGGTCGAAGATTTCCCGAGGGAACTCGGTCAGCCCACAGCGCAGGTCCAGGCGTTTGATACCGGCCAGTTGGCCGGCCTTGAGTTGGGCAAGGGTATCCATGAACGGCGCGTCACTCGGCAATAGGGGCGTGAATGGCGCTCATGATAGCGGGTTGCGGCCCGATCTTCTGCAACTGCCCCAGGCGGCTGGCGGTGCGCGCCAAATCGATGGCCTGGCCGCTCAGGGATTGCTCCAGCGGCTGCTCGCCGATCAGCACCAATTGCTTGTCCTGGTCGTAGAGCACGTCCACCAGGTTGATGAACCGTTGCTGGGCGGCAATCGGACAGTCCGCCAGGTGCGGCAGGCCGTCGATGATCCAGCGTTCATAGTCGCGGCACAGCTGCAGGTAGTCCATGACGGCGGTCGGTTGTTCGCACAGGTCGCTGAAGGTGAAGGCAATGCTGCGGTCCTGGTGCCAGCGGGCAGTCAATTGCCGGGCTCCGACGGTCAGGCTGACCGGGGCCTGATCCGCTGACGGCAGGCCCAGGGCTTGGCGTTGCGCGGCAGTCCCCGGCCACACGAACTGGCCAGCGCTGAACCGCTGATCGCCATGGGCCTGGGCCAGGCTGCGAAAATCCTGGGGGGCGCTGACTTCCATGACGTCCATGCGCGCGCTGATCAGCTCGATCACCGGCTTGAACCGCTGATGGTACAAGGGGTTCGGCAGCAACCCGGCGGGCGGATAATTGGAGGTTACCAGCACCCAGACTCCGCGCCGGAACAGGGCCTTGAACAGGCGGCTGATCAGCATCGCATCGCCGATATCATGTACGTGAAACTCGTCGAAGCACAGCACGCGGCAGCCATCGAGCAACTCATCCAGGGTCACGGCCAATGCATCGCGCTGCTGGCGATGGGCAAACATTCCCTGGTGCAGACGGGCGAAAAAGTCGTGGAAGTGCACGCGCTGTTTCTCGGCAATCGGCAACGCCTGGAAAAAGCCGTCCAGCAACCAGCTCTTGCCCCGGCCGACGGCGCCGTGCAGGTACAGGCTGCGGGTAGGGCGCCCGGCCAGCAGATGGTCGGTTTGCCGGGCCATGGTCTCGATCACCTGTTGCTGGCTTGGGCTGAGGGTATAGCCCTGTTGCCGGGCCTTGCCCTGGAAGAATGCGGTGATACCGGGGGCGGCGGTGGTCGCCGCGGTTTTACCCAGCAACCGTTTGAGCAGGGGCGGTAAAGCAGCCAATGTCAGTCACTCTGTGTTTCGGTGGTCGCTCACTTTAGAGCGCCGGTTGCGGTTTGACCAATAGAGAAGCACGGCGCGAGCTATCTGGAAAAGGCATGGGTCAATGGATCCAAAACACCGACCTGACTGGCGGATTCCCTTCAAGTGACTAACCTCATACACAGCAGTCACCCCTGTATAAGGATTTGGGGCAGTGAAGGGACACGCAGTCTTGGCAATCATGAGCGCGATGCTCTGCAACACGGTTTATGGTGCACAGCTCCAGGTTGAGGTGCGTATCGACGTGCAGCGGGGGTGCCAGTTGGTCGGCACCACGCGTGAAGCAGGGATCGAGCAGCTCGGCGTACTGGATTTCGGCAGCGGCTCCCGGCTGGATGACCCGGCAGGCCCGTTGAGTGCAGCCTTGATCAGCCAGCGCCAGCCACGCCTGGAGTGCAACCCGGATACGCCGTATCAGATGCGTGTCGACGGCGGCCTGCATGGCGGCGCCGGCGAAGTACGTTACCTGGGCGCTGCTGCCCCCTCGATCAAACCCATTCCCTATCGAATTTATGCCGATGCCGCACGCCGCATCCCCTTGGCCGTGGACGTACCGTTGAGCGGCCGTGTGCCCGATTCCGGCACGGTGGACTTGCCACTTTATGGACGCATCGAGCCGCTCAAGGAAATACCGGCCGTGGGGCGTTATTCCGACCTGCTCAAAGTGACGGTGACATGGTAAGCCGCGCCCTGGCCTGCATCGCGCTGGGCGGCCTGTTGCTCCTGGCCGAGGACGCCCAGGCGGCGGTCGCCGGGCAGATTCACGCACGGCTGGTGATTACCGCCAGTTGCCAGGTGAGCAAAGGCACCGACAGCGCGCCGGTGAGCCCGGATGGCGGCTCGGCCTTGCTGGATTTCGGCAGCCACGGACCCACTTGGGACAAGGGCCTGGGTGCCGGCATCAGTGATGGCGACAAGGCCGCGCTCGCTGTGTCCTGCAACCCGTCGGTGGTGAGCAGTTTCACCGTGACCATCGACGGCGGCGCCCATGGCGACGGCATCACCCGGCGCTTGAGCAATGGCCGGCAAACCATACCGTATCGGCTGTCGGCCGATCCTGCGGGCCGAAGCACCTACAGCATCGGCCAGCAACGCAATTTCGTCGTGACCAAGGGCGCACAGGTACCGATCCCGGTATTCGGCTCGGTGGTGGCGAATACCAGGGCCCTACCGGCCGGCATCTACACAGACACCCTGACGGTGACTCTGGATTGGTAATTCATGAGGATGGACATCATGCATGCACTTGTATCTAAAGCAGTTCTCCCATTGGTCGCACTGGCCTGGGTATCGGGTGCCCAGGCGGCCACGACGGTCACCGGGCAGATCAGCTCCACGCTGATCCTGACCAACAGTTGCCTGGTCAACGGCGTGGGCGGCACCACCGGTTTGAACTTCGGTACGATCAATTTCGGTACCACCAACAGCCAGTTCACCACGCAGTCCGGCCAGGTGCTGGGTGGCGGTGGAGGCGCGTTGTCGATCCAGTGTTCCTCGGGCACCTCGCCGGTGATCACCGTGGGCGCGGGCTCCCATGACGGCCAGTCCACGGGCGGCACCCGGGCGCTGTACGACGGCGTGGCCAACTATGTGCCGTATGACTTCTACACCGACACCGGGCATTCGACGCTCCTGGCGATCAACGGAACCATCAACGTAGGCGCGAGCACGGGCGTTGCGCAAACCGTGAACATCTACGGCCAGGCCGTGGGCAAGGCAGGTCTGCCGGCGGGTACCTACACCGACACGGTGTCCGTGCAATTGACGTTCTAGTGCCATGAAGCGGGCCTGCTGGGCGACGCTGGCGGTCATCACGGGTTGGGGAATGCCGTTGTCGTTGCTGGCGGTGACCAGCCAGACGATCCAGGTCAGCGCGACGATTGCCGCAGGCTGCCTGGTGGTGGGCGGCGGCACGAACTACGGCAGCCTGGCGTTCGGCAGCTATTCGTCGTTGTCCACCAGCACGGTGTCGGTGGCGCTGAGCAGCGGGGTAACGCTGCAATGCACTCCGGGAGTCACCTTGAACATGAGCGTCAACGGCGGCTTGTACAACGCCAGTGGCCGGCACATGCAACTCAATAGCGGCAGTGCCCAAGTGGCGTACCAGCTGTTTCAGGACGCGGCCCTGAGCCAGAGCCTGGGGATCAGTCAAAGCGTCAGCGTGGCCTACAGCAACGCGAACAATATAACCCTGCCGATTTACGGCCGGGTGGTGTTACCGGGTAATCAGCCTGGGGGGACGTACAGCGACGTGCTGCAGGTGCAGCTGTCCTGGTAAGGCGATTGGCATGAGGAGTGGAATCTATGTTTGCAGCTTCCCGGCGGTACTGGGTTGCGGGTTTTATCGGTCTGGTGGCGTTGGGCGCCGGGCAGGTCCAGGCTGCCAGTTCGGTGCTGATCTGGCCCATTGACCCGGTGCTGGAGGCCGATCAACAGGCCAGCGCCTTGTGGTTGGAGAACCGCGGTACAGAGACTGCCAACCTGCAGATCCGGGTATTTGCCTGGAGCCAGGGCGGGTTTGACGAGCAGTACCAGAACCAGCGCGACGTGATCGGCAGCCCGCCGGTGGCGAAGATCGAACCGGGGCAGAAGCAATTGGTGCGCCTGACCCGGACCCGGGAAGTGCCGCCGGGCCAGGAGTTGGCCTATCGGATCATCATCGACGAAATCCCCGCCGCCACCCCTGAAACCCCCGCAGCCGATGGCAAGACGGCCGCAGCCATCCGCTTTCAGATGCGTTATTCGGTGCCGTTGTTCGCCTACGGCGCAGGCCTGTGGAGCAAGGAAGACGCGACGCGCCAGCGCGACCCCAAGGGCGCGGGCAAGCCTGACCTGAGCTGGAAAAAAGTCACCGTCGGCGGGCGCAACTATGTGGAGATGCGCAACCAGGGCGCGGTGCATGCGCGGCTCACCGATGTGGCGTTCAAGCAGGGCGGGCAAACCCGGCCGCTGGTGGACGGCTTGCTGGGCTATGTACTGCCGGGCGCAACCATGCGCTGGCCGGTGCCGGAAGGTGTCGCGGGCGACCAGCCGTTGCAGGTACGGGTCAATGGCGCAACGCAACTGGAGAACCTTGCACCGGGACGCTGACGCAATGGAATAGGGCATGGAGTCGCCCTGGGTCTTAACGGATGGAGATGTCCATTGATGGACACAATGCCTTGGTGAGCCAAGATCGGGCTCGTAGTCGATGGCGAACGGTGTGTGTGATGGGAGGCCTGTCTGGCCTGGCGCTTGCGCCGCTTTGCATGGCCGCGCCGCTGCCGCCCCCCCCCAGCAACATGGAGGCTGTTGCCGATGCACAGTTGTTCCTCGAACTGGTGGTCAACCAATTGGACACCGGCCGGGTGGTCGCCGTGGATCAACGGGCCGGCGGCTTGTTTTTGCCGGCCGCGACATTGCGGGATATCGGCATGAAACTGCCGGCCGGCATCACCACCGAGGTCGCACTGGACCACGTGCCCGACCTGCACACCGATTACGACAGCCAGGGCCAGCGCCTCATGTTGACGGTACCGCCGGCATGGTTGCCGGCGCAGTTCATCGGCAATCGCGATAACTACCCGCGCACCCAGGCACTCACCAGTTTTGGTGCGTTGCTCAACTACGACGCCTACTTGAATGACACCGACGATGCGGGCACTTACCTGGGCATCTTCAACGAAGTGCGGCTGTTCGACACGTGGGGCACGCTGTCCAATACCGGCCAATACCGCACCACCTTTGGCGGCCAGGCCAGCGGCAGCACTTTGAACAATGGCTACCGGCGCTATGACACCACCTGGCGCTTTTCCGACGATGAGCGCCTGCTGACCTACGAGGCGGGCGACGTGATCAGCAGCGCATTGCCGTGGAGCAGTTCGGTACGCCTGGGCGGGGTGCAAGTGTCGCGGGATTTCGGCGTACGCCCGGACCTGGTGACTTACCCCTTGCCACAATTTGCCGGGGAGGCGGCGGTGCCGTCGTCGGTGGACCTGTTCATCAATGGCTACAAATCCAGCAGCGCAGATCTGCAGCCGGGCCCGTACACCTTGACCAACGTGCCGTTTATCAACGGCGCCGGCGAAGCGGTGGTGGTCACCACCGATGCCCTGGGCCGGCAGGTGTCGACCACCGTGCCGTTCTACGTCACCAGTACGTTGTTGCAAAAAGGGCTGTCGGATTTTTCGGTGGCGGCCGGTAATTTGCGCCGCGACTACACCATTCGGAATTTTGGCTACGGGCCGGGCGTGGCCAGCGGCACGTTTCGTTACGGGGTGTCGGACTACTTCACCCTGGAAAGCCATGCCGAAGCCTCAGGCGACCTGACCCTGGGCGGGCTCGGCGGCAACGTGCGGCTGGGCAACTTCGGGGTGCTCAATACCGCCCTCAGCCAAAGCCAGTTTGATGGCGAGACCGGCCAGCAACTGAGCTTCGGTTATCAATACAGCAACCAGCGCTACAGCCTGTCATACCAGCGAGTAGAGCGCCGCGACCAGTACGCCGACCTGACCCTGGTCGACACGCCTTATGCGAGCCTCAGCAAGCGCAGCGAGCAGGTGACCCTGAGCCTGAACCTCAACGATTTCGGCAGCATCGGTGCCGGCTATTTCGATGTACAGGCGGCCGATGACTCCCGCACCCGGCTGATGAACCTCACCTGGAGCAAACAGCTGTGGCGCAACACCAGTTTCTATCTGTCGGCCAACCGTGAGGTCGGTGACAGCAACTGGGCCATGCAGGCGCAGTTGGTCATCCCGTTCGACGTCTACGGCAGCCTGGCCTTGAGCAACGAGCGCAGCCAGGCCGGCGAAAGTCGCCAGCGGGTCAACTACAGCCGGGCGGTGCCGTCCGAGGGCGGCGTGGGCTACAACCTGGGGTATGCCAGTGGCGACGGTCCGGCCTATCGACAGGCCGACCTGACCTGGCGCATGCAGTCGGTGCAATTGCAGGCGGGCGTGTACGGCAGCAGTGACGCCGAGACCCGTTGGGCGGATGCCAGTGGCTCGCTGGTGTGGATGGACAATCAGGTGTTCACCGCCAACCAGGTCAATGACGCGTTTGTGGTGGTGAGCACCGACGGCTATTCCGGTGTGCCGGTGCTCTATGAAAACCAGTTGGTGGGGGAAACCGACCGTAATGGGCACCTGCTGGTGCCGTGGAGCAGCGCTTATTACCGCGGCAAGTATGAAATCGACCCGCTGAACCTGCCGGTCAACGTGCAGACCCCTAATGTCGAGCAGCGCGTGGCGGTGCGTCGCGGCAGCGGCTATTTGCTGGAATTCCCGGTGCGCCGGGTGATCGCGGCCAGTATCACCCTGGTGGATGCCCGGCATCAGGACCTGCCCCTGGGCAGCCAGGTGCGTCACGAGCAAACCGGCGCGCGGGCGGTGGTGGGTTGGGACGGCCTGGTGTACCTGGAGAACCTGGCGGCCCACAACACCTTGCAAGTCACTGTGGGTGAGGGCCGTACCTGCCAGGCAACGTTCGATCTGGATATCAACGAAGCACAGGTGCCGCTGATCGGGCCACTGGTTTGCCAATGAGATAAGGAGTGTGGGTGTGCGGGGCAAGGAATGCATAGTGGGGCTGCTGGTGCTGGCGGGGCTGGGCTTTTCGACACAGGTGATGGCCGCGTGCTCGGTGCCGGGAACCACCTCGCCGGCCGGCTTTGGCTCGATCAGTTCGATGACGGTGCGCACCGCTCCCCAGACCAGTTCCACCACCAATGCCGGCTTGAATTGTGGGGCCACGCTGATCTCGTTGCTGGCAGCCAATGATCACTTCTATGCAACCATCACGTCGGCCACCAGCGGCATGGTCGGCCCCACTGGGGATATCATCAGCTATACGATCTACGGCAGTAACAGCACCAGTTATCCGATCACCCGTGGAACCCAATTCGATTTCGGTGCCACCGGCATCGCCCAAAGCCTGGGGCTGGTATCCGGGCCGGGCACGAAAACCGTGCCGCTTTATCTGAGTTCCATCATCGGCAGCAATGTGGCGGCCGGCCTTTATACTGAGACACTAAGCATTGCCTGGACCTGGAATTATTGCTCGGTCCTCGGTGTGGGTTCTCTCTGTGTCATACGGGACACCGGCAGTGGCACGGCTTCCCTGACCGTCAGCATGACCGTGGCTAACGACTGCACAATCTCTGCACCCAACATCGCCTTCGGCAGTGCGCCGGTAGTCAGTGGTTTTTCCAGCGTGAACGGGCAGGCCACCATTGCCTGCACCAAGGGCAGTGCCTACACCGTGGGCATCAGCGATGGCCAGAACCCGGTGAGTGTGGGTGGGCAGCGGCGGATGGTTTCTGGCAGCAATTTCCTGAATTACGACATTTTCAAAAGCGCCACCACCACCCGCTGGGGCAGCGTGAGCACCGCCCGGCGCGCCAGCTCAACGGCTGAGGTGAATCCCGGGAATGGCTTGGGTACCGGTAGCCAGGTGTTCAACTACAACGCCGCGATCTATACCAACCAGACAACACCGCCGGCCGGCACCTACGTCGATAACGTGGTGCTGGATGTGGCCTTCTAGAACCGCATCGTCTGCTTGAGCATCTGCGTGGTCGACGGGTCTTGCGGGCTGACCATCGCATAGTTGTAGCCCGCGCCCGACCAGTATTCGGCCTGCAGCCCGTCGGCACTGCGGCTGCCACGGGGCAGGAATTTGTTTTCCGGGCCTGGCGGACGGATATAGAAACTGATGCGTCGCCCTTGGGGGTCTTCATACAGCACCATGGCCGCCGCGCCTTGTTCGGTACTGAGCAGGCGCCCGCTGACCGCCTTGAACCCGGCCTGGCTCAGGTCCGGCAGGCGGTAGGCCTGGTTGAAGTAACGGTCGAGCCAGCCTTGCATGTCGCCACCGCTTTGCACGTGGTAGTCGGCGGGCAAGATGCCGTCCTGGGCAAACAGGCGGTAGGCCTGCATCGCGTCGCTCATGGGCGCCATGCTCTCGAGCAGCGTAGCCTGGCGGGCCTGCCAGCCGCCGAGGCCGCCGACACTGACGGCAATCAACAGCATGGCGGCGGTTGCGAGATGGCGGCGTGACTGGCGCTTGACCCGCTGGCGAATCAGGGCCGGGTCCAGCTCGGGGTTGGCGGGTTGTTGCAGTGCGCCGCTCAACGATGCCCGCAGGTGCTGCGCGTCCTGTTGCCAGGCGTGCACCTGGGCGGCGACGTCCGGGTGGGCCGCCAGCCAGGTGTCGAGCTGGCGGCGGTCGGCGTCCAGGAGCTGGTGATCGACGTAGGCATGCAAATCGCGTTCGCTGGGAGGCAGGCTGATCATTTGAGTATCCGCAGGGCAGGGCTGGTGATTTCGCCGTCGCTGAGCTGGCGCAGCGCCTGGCGCGCGCGCGACAGGCGAGACATCACGGTGCCCACGGGCACCTCGAGGATGTCGGCGACTTCTTTGTAGCTCAAGCCTTCCACCGAGACCCACAGCAGCAGGGCGCGCTGTTCGGTGTTCAATTTGTCGAAGGCTTGCAGGGTCGATTGCGCGATGACGGTGCGCTCGACCGACGGCTGCGAATCATCGCGGCCGGTGAAAAATTCCAGCATGCGTGTGTACCGCCGGGAGCGCCGATGGGCGTCGAGGAACTGCCGGTAGAGGATCGAGAACAGCCAGGCGCGCAAGTCGCCTTCGAGGCGTTTGTCGGCCCAACTGATGATCGCGCGCTCAAGGCTCGCCTGCACCAGGTCGTCGGCGCTGCTGGTGTTACGCGTCAGGGACACGGCAAAACGCCGCAACCTGGGGATGAGTTCACGTAACTGTTCGTCGAGTTCGTGCATGGGATTCTGGCTAGTCACTACGCTGGGACTAGGAAGACGTCCGGCGTTGAAGGTTATTCCAGGCCAATAAAAATAAACAGCAGGCCAGGGAATAGAGTGCGCTGGCGTTCGTCCCAAGTGTTCCGACCTTATGTTTCACCCACTCAAGGCCTTGGGCCCTGGAGTTATTTCATGGTAGATCACTCATCACCGCCCCGTCCGCCGTTGAGCACCGCAAGCCTGATAATTCGGTTGGCCAGCATCGGCGTGGTGGTTGCCGTCGTGGCCGGGGCGTTTGCCTACGTTAACGGAAGCCTCGACCCACAGCGGTTGCGTCCCAAAACCCTGGTCAATGCCTTGGAAACCAACAACGGCTTGCACCCTGGCTACCGGCGTAACCATGCCAAGGGCGTGTGCGTGGCCGGTTATTTCGAGAGCAGCCCCGAAGCGCGCCAGTACTCCAGTGCCCAGGTATTCAGCGAGGCGCGCACCCCGGTTATCGGGCGTTTTGCGCTGCCCAGCGGCAACCCGTATGCGCCGGACAGCAGCGTGCCGATCCGCAGTTTTGCCTTGCAGTTCAACTTGGCCAACGGCCAGCAATGGCGCACCGGGATGAACAGCATGCCGGTGTTCCCGGTGGGCACGCCCGAGGCCTTCTTCGAGATGCTCAAGGCCGGCGCACCTGACCCGGCCACCGGCAAGCCGAACCCGGCAGGCATGCCGGCGTTCTTCGCGGCGCACCCCGAGACCGCGCCGTTCCTGGCCTGGGTCAAGACCGCCAAGCCGTCTGCCAGCTATGCCACTGAAACCTATAACGGCATCAACGCGTTTTACCTGGTAAACGCCAGCGGCCAACGCCAGGCCGTGCGCTGGGGCGTCGTACCGCAAAGCCAGGATGCTGCGGGGGCCACGGCGCCCGCCGGCAGCGACTTCCTCGAAAAAGACCTGGCCCAGCGCCTGGTGGCCGGGCCGTTGCGCTGGCAGTTGAACCTCACCCTGGCCAACCCGGGCGACCCGGTAGATGACGCCAGCAAGACCTGGACCGGTGAGCACAAGGTGCTGAATGCCGGGACCCTGGTGCTGGAAAGCAGCCAGCCGCAAATGGACGGTGATTGCCGTGACATCAACTTTGATCCACTGGTGCTGCCGAGCGGTATCGAAGCCTCGAATGACCCATTGCTGGCCGCCCGTTCGGCGGCGTACGCCAGTTCCTACCTGCGTCGCACCAGCGAAGTCAGCCAGCTGCACAGCGCCCCTCAGGAGTCGAAGCCATGAATGCCCAACCCCGGTTTTTCGCCCCGCTGGCGCGGCTGCTGCATTGGCTGATGGCGTTGATGATCATCGCCATGCTGTTTATCGGCGCGGGCATGGTGGCCTCGGTTTCCGAACGCCATGAGTGGCTGATCCACCTGCACAAGCCGCTGGGCATTGCGATCCTGGCGCTGGTGATCGTGCGCCTGGTGGTGCGTTTTTCCACGCGCCAGCCGCCGCTGCCTGCCGACTTGCCGCTGTGGCAAGTGCTGGCGGCCAAGGCCTCCCACGTGGTGCTGTATGCGTTGATGCTGGTGTTGCCGCTGCTGGGCTGGGCGATGATTTCAGCGGCCGGCGACCCGGTGATGCTCAGCAGTTCGGTGCAGTTGCCGGCGCTGGTGGGGGCGAATGCGCCGTTGTTTGCCGTGTTGCGCAAGGCTCACGGTTACCTGGCGTATTTGCTGTTTCTGACGGTGTTGTTGCACCTGGCGGCGGCGCTGTTCCACGGTTTGATCCGGCGTGACGGTGTGTTGCAAAGCATGACCGGCAGCAAGGACTGAAGCCTTCCCCGGCGACGGTTGCTGTGATGCAGCCGTCGCCGGGATCGTGGATGTATTAGCGCAATACGCCGACGATATCCGCCACGCTGCTCAACACGTCCTTGCCCAACTGCATCGAGCGTTTGCCCGACCAGCCAGTGTGCGGGTTGGGCGCGTCGTCGTTGTCCTTGAAGGGCATTTCCAGGGTCAGGGACAGGCAATCGAACTTCTCGCCGACGCTGTTGCACGCCAGGGTCATATTGGCTTCGCCCGGCAGGTCGCGGGTGTAGCCATGCGCGGTCTGAAAATCCCGGGTGAGGTTGCTCAGGTGGCTGCGGAAGTGTTTTTCCAACTGCTCGATACGTGGCGTGTAGCCCGGGTTGCCTTCACAACCGGCGGTGAACACATAGGGGATTTCCTCGTCGCCGTGGATATCCAGGAACAGGTCAACGCCGTACTTTTCCATTTGTTGCTGGACGAACAGTACTTCGGGGCTGATCTCCTGGCTCGCACTCTGCCAGGCGCGGTTGAGGTCCTGGCCCATGGCGTTGGTGCGCAAATGCCCATGGAACGCGCCATCGGGGTTCATGTTCGGTACCAGGTACAGGTCGGCGGCGGCCAGGAGCTTTTTCAGCTCGGCGTCACCGTCCTGTTGCAGGCGCTCGATGATGCCTTCCATAAACCATTCGGCCATGTGCTCGCCGGGATGCTGCTGGGCGATGATCCAGACCTTGCGCTTGTTGGCCTCGCCCTTGCCACGGCGCAGCAGTTGGATATCACGGCCTTCGACACTTTTTCCGGTGGCCAGCAATTGCGTGCCGGCGCGGTTCAGCGCCTGGTCGATCAGCCAGTCGTGGCGTTCGCGGCTGTAGGGTTCGAAGTAAGCGACCCAGGCCTGTTTTTCACGGGTTTCGAGGGTGATGTGCAGCGTTTCGCCATCAAAGCGGGTGGGCACCCGGAACCAGTTGATATGGTCGTAGGACGCCACGGCGTTGTAGCCGCTCCAGGCGTGCTTGTAAGACGAGTGGCCGGCATTGCTCAGGCGGAAGGTATGGGTGTGACCCACGTGCATGCCTTCGGCCTTGAAGTGGAACCACTGGTAGTGCTGGCTGCGCGTATCGGGCTTTATCGCCAGCAGCAACTGGTGAGCATCACTGGCGTCGAGCACCTGGATATTGCCACTGTCGAAGTCGGTGCTGATCTTGATGGAGGTCAAGGCCACGGTCATAGTCTGGTTGCCTGAATATGAGTGTTGTGGCGGGCATTTTACACCGGAGCGGGGCAAAGCCTGGATGCAATTTTTGCGGGTGAAGAGGGGGGCGTCGTCCATGACGCCGCCGCAGCTTAGAATCTATGAGATTGATTCTCAAGTGCTATTTTGAAAGAACCGGCCTAGAGCGCTCGATCGACTTTCTTTTGGCGATGGTCTTTTGCTACCATGCGCGCCATCAAGCAACACACAGTCTTCATTAGCCTGAAGTCACGCCAGGGAAAAACTGGCAAAAAAAAGACCCGGCCAAAGAGCCGGGTCAAAAACCGTGATTAGCCTGATGAGGAGATATTCCAAGAGTCCGACCTAAGGTCTCTTGGGCTATCGACTGATCTCGCGATCAGCTAGGTCCAATAATAATCATTATCATTTGCAAGTCAAATGTTTTTATCCCTCGGATAGAAATATTTTTCCCGCGTGCCTGTTACAGGCTGGCCGGCTGTTCGGCGCCCCTCGCCGAAAGCCGCAGTGACCGCTCCAACATCACCTTCGCCATATCGATCAAATAGACCACTGAAAACGCCAGGTCCCGGCTATTGCCGTGGGCGCTGTTTGCCGATTCGTACGCAGTGGCCGCGGCGCTGCGCAGCAGGTCGGAGGCGTGGACCAGGGCCTCCTCGTCGCTGATGCCGGGCTTGACCTCGAACAACGTGTCGTCAACGGAGGGCGGTGCGGCATCCTCTTTCAGGTAATAGTCCAGCGCGCGTTGGGCGGCGCCACTGCTGCGCAGGAACAGCCGCTCGTCTTCATCGCAGGTGTCGGGCAGGGTATACGGGTTGGTCGTCATAAGGGCAGTGCTCTGTGTGGGTGTCGAAAGCCTGCAATCGATATTAGTACTAATCGTATTTATGGCGTTTTATTGATTACTACAAACTGTTTATTGTCGTGGTGAGTACACAACGTATTGTCAGGGCCCATGGATAAATGGATAGCGTTGGTCAAGGCCAACATGAAAGACCGCAAGGTCACGCAGGACCAACTGGCGTCGCGCCTGGGCATGTCTCAGGGCGGGGTCGGCCACTGGCTGAACAAGCGTCGGGTGCCGAGCCTTGCCGATATGAACCGGGTGATGCAGGAGCTGGGCCTGGATGGGCTCGAGGTCGCGCTGGTGGTTCGCGAAAAAGCGCTCGCGGCGGTTGCCGAGGAACTGCAGCCGGCGCCGCACTACAACCCGAATTACCGTTACCCGGTGAGCGAAGGGAAGGGAGGCTACCCATTGCAGGAAGAACCTCGGCCGTACGGCGTTACTCGTTTTCAGATGAGCGACTATCAGGCCCGTGGCAAGGCGTTCTGGATGCGCGTGACTGGCGACGCCATGACCGCCCCCAGCGGCTTGAGTATCAATGAAGGCACGATGATTCTGGTGGACCCGGCCATCCAGCCCGAGCCCGGCAAACTGGTGGTGGCCCAATGGGCATTTGATTCCCAGGCGATCTTGCGCAAATGGGTCAGGCAGAGCGGCCAGCTTTACCTGGTGCCGCTCAACCCTACGTACCCGAAGATGCTGTTCAGTGAAGAGTGCCGGATCATCGGCGTGGTGGCGCAGGCGGTCACGAGGTTTTAACTCGCGGCTTCCAGCTCCACCAGTGCGCTGCCTTCACCGACCATTTCGCCTTCCTGGCAGTACAGCGCCTTGACCACGCCGGCATGGGGCGCGCGAATGCTGTGTTCCATCTTCATGGCCTCCAGCACCACCAACTGCGTACCGGGTTCAACGGTTTGCCCGACTTCCACCAGCACTCGCACGATGCTGCCGTTCATCGGTGCGGTCAGGCCGCCCTGATGGGACTGGCTGGCGTCGACGGCGGCAATCGGGTCGAACAGGCTGACACTGTGAACCTCGCCGTCCCAGCGCAAAAACACACTGCCGCCCTCGCGTACCGCCAGATGGGAGCGGCGCACGCCGTGCTGGTCGATCAGCAATTGTTCGCCGTGCAACTGGGGCGGGTTGACGCCGGCTTGCAGCATTACCAGGCGATCCTGGCCGTTGCAGCTCAGGTGCAGGGAAACCTCGCCCGGCAAGCCTGCGCGAAAACCTCGGGTGTCGGCCCAGGGCGAACGGGTGTCAGTGCTCGGTTGGGTCTGCATGAACGCCTGGCCGGCGGCCTGCCAGAATGCCTCACTCAATTCGCCAGGCGCCGGCAGCAGCTCATCCTGATAACGCGGGATAAACCCGGTATCGAGCTCGGCAGCGGCAAACGCCGGATGGCCGATAATGCGCCGCAAGAAGCCCAGGTTGGTCTTCAGTCCACCCACGGCAAATTCATCGAGCATGCCCAGCAGCCGCAGGCGCGCCTGTTCGCGGTCCTCGCCCCAGGCAATCAACTTGCCCAGCATCGGGTCGTAGAACGGCGACACGTTGTCGCCTTGTTCGACGCCGCTGTCTACCCGGCGCCCGGGCCCTGGCGTGGATTCGCGGTACAGCGCCAGGTGCCCGGTGGCCGGCAGAAAATCGTTGGCCGGGTCCTCGGCGTACAGGCGCACTTCAATCGCATGCCCCAGCAGTGGCACTTGCTCCTGAGTCATCGGCAGCGGCTCGCCCTGGGCCACGCGAATCTGCCAGGCCACCAGGTCCAGGCCGGTGATGGCCTCGGTCACCGGGTGTTCCACCTGCAGCCGGGTGTTCATCTCCATGAAGAAAAACTCGCCCCGGGCGTCCAGCAGAAACTCCACGGTGCCCGCGCCCACGTAGCCGATGGCCTGGGCCGCACGCACGGCCGCTTCGCCCATGGCCTTGCGCTGCTCGGCACTCAGGCCCGGCGCCGGGGCTTCTTCGACGACTTTTTGATGGCGGCGCTGGATCGAGCAATCGCGCTCATTGAGGTACAGGCAGTGACCGTGCTGGTCGGCGAACACCTGGATCTCCACGTGACGCGGCTTGAGCAAATACTTTTCCACCAGCATCTGCGCATTGCCAAAGGAGGACAGTGCTTCACGCTGTGCCGAGGCCAACGCTTCGGCCAGTTGGCTGACGTCCTCGACCACCTTCATGCCCTTGCCGCCACCGCCTGCCGTTGCCTTGAGCAGCACCGGGTAACCGATACGCTCGGCTGCCTGGCGGAAGGTCTCCAGATCCTGGGCGTCGCCGTGGTAACCCGGCACCAGCGGCACGCCGGCGGTTTCCATCAACGCCTTGGCGGCCGATTTACTGCCCATGGCATCAATGGCCGAGGCGGGCGGGCCGAGGAAGATCAACCCGGCGGCTTCAATGGCGCGGGCAAACCCTGCGTTCTCCGAAAGAAACCCATAACCCGGGTGAATCGCCTGGGCGCCGCTGGCCTGGGCCGCGGCAATCAGTTTGTCGATTTGCAGGTAGCTGTCGGCGGCCTTGCTGCCGCCCAGGTCCACACGAATATCAGCCTCGCGGGTGTGCCGCGCGTCACGGTCGGTGGCGCTGTGCACGGCCACGGTGGTCAGGCCCATGGCCTTGGCGGTGCGCATCACCCGGCAGGCGATTTCGCCACGGTTGGCTACCAATACGGTAGTAAGCGTCTTCATGAACGCGGCTCCTGAGGCTGCCAGTTGGGCGCGCGTTTTTGCAGAAAGGCACGCAGGCCTTCCTGGCCTTCGGCGCTGACGCGGATCCGGGCGATGGAGTTCTCGCAGTAGCGACGCAACGCTGGCGTCAGGGCACCGTGGCCGACTTCCCGTAGCAGGTCCTTGCTGGCGCGCATGGCCGCGGGGCTGTTGAGCAGCAGATTGGTAATCCACAATTCGACATGTATGTCCAAATCATCGGCAGGATAACTTTCCGCCAGCAAGCCGATTTCCCGTGCCCGCTGACCGCCAAAGCGATCCGCTGTGAGGGCATAGCGACGGGCTGCCCGTTCGCCGATCGCCTGCACCACGAACGGGCTGATCACCGCCGGCGCCAGGCCAATGCGCACTTCCGACAGGCAGAACTGCGCATCGTCGGCGCCAATCGCCATGTCGCAGCAACTGATCAACCCCAGGGCACCACCGTAGGCCGCACCCTGGACTACCGCCAGCGTCGGGATCTTCAGCTTGGCGAGGTTGTACATCAGCTCCGCCAGTTCTCGGGCATCGTCCAGGTTGGTGTGGTAATCCAGTTCGGCCGACTGCTGCATCCAGGCCAGGTCGGCGCCGGCGCTGAAGTGTTTGCCGCGCCCGCGCAGTACCAGAAAGCGCAGGGCCGGATCGCCTTGCACCCGATCCAGGGCAATGATCAGTTCGCGGATCATTTCGGCATTGAACGCGTTGTTCTTGGCTTCACGACTGAGCCACAGCGTGGCAAAGCCACGGGGGTCGGTGATCAGTTCGAGGGTGTTGAAATCGCTCATGGGGTGCAGCTCCATTTACATGCGGAACACGCCGAAGCGGCTCGGCTCGATGGGGGCGTTCAGCGCGGCGGACAGGGCCAGGGCGAGCACGTCGCGGGTCTGCAGCGGGTCGATGACGCCGTCATCCCACAGCCGTGCGCTGGAGTAGTAGGGGTGGCCCTGGGTTTCGTACTGGTCGAGGATCGGCTGCTTGATTGCCGCTTCCTCATCGCTGCTGAAACCCTGGCCGGCGCGCTCGGCCTGCTCACGCTTGACCTGCACCAGCACGCCGGCGGCCTGTTCGGCGCCCATCACGCCGATGCGTGCGTTGGGCCACATCCATAAGAAGCGCGGGTCGTAGGCGCGTCCACACATGCCGTAGTTACCGGCGCCGAAGCTGCCGCCGATGATCACGGTGAACTTCGGCACCTTGGCACAGGCTACCGCTGTCACCAGTTTGGCGCCGTGCTTGGCGATGCCGCCGGCTTCGTATTTCTGGCCGACCATGAAGCCGGTGATGTTTTGCAGGAACAACAGCGGAATCCCGCGCTGGCAGGCCAGTTCGATAAAGTGCGCGCCTTTTTGCGCGGCCTCGGCGAAGAGGATGCCGTTGTTGGCCAGGATCGCAATCGGATAGCCGTGCAGGTGCGCAAAGCCGCACACCAGTGTGGTGCCAAACAACGCCTTGAATTCATCGAACACCGAGCCGTCCACCAATCGCGCGATCACCTCGCGTACATCGAACGGTTGCTTGGCGTCGGCCGGAATCACGCCGTACAGCTCTTCGCTGCTATAAAGCGGCGCCAGCGGCGTGCGTTGTTGCAATTGCCCCAGCTTGCGCCAGTTGAGGTTGGCCACACTGCGCCGAGCCAGGGCCAGCGCATGTTCGTCGCTGTCGGCATAGTGGTCGGCCACCCCGGAAATCTTGCAGTGCACATCGGCACCGCCCAGGTCTTCGGCGCTGACCACTTCTCCGGTCGCCGCCTTCACCAGCGGCGGTCCGGCGAGGAAGATGGTGGCTTGCTGGCGGACCATGATTGCTTCGTCCGCCATCGCCGGCACATAGGCACCACCGGCAGTGCAGGAGCCCATCACCACCGCGATCTGCGGGATGCCCTGGGCGCTCATGTTCGCCTGGTTGAAGAAGATTCGTCCGAAGTGCTCGCGGTCCGGGAACACTTCATCCTGACGCGGCAGGTTGGCGCCGCCGGAGTCCACCAGGTAGATGCACGGCAGGCGGTTCTGCTCGGCGATGGTCTGGGCGCGCAGGTGTTTCTTGACGGTCAGCGGGTAGTACGAGCCGCCTTTCACCGTGGCGTCGTTGGCGACGATCATGCATTCGACGCCTTCCACCCGGCCAATCCCGGCAATCACCCCGGCAGCAGGCACGTCTTCGCCGTACACCTGATAAGCCGCCAGCTGGCTGAGTTCAAGGAACGGCGAGCCAGGGTCGAGCAAGCGATTGATCCGCTCGCGGGGCAACAGCTTGCCCCGCGACGTATGCCGCTCCTGGGCCTTGGCGCCGCCGCCTTGCTGCACCTGGGCGAGCAGGGTATGCAGGGCGTCGACCTGTTGGAGCATCGCCGCGCTGTTGGCGGCGAATTCCGCCGAGCGCGGGTTGAGCTGGGTGTGCAGGGTAGCCATGGTGCGCGCTCCGTTCAGCGGGTTTCGTTAAACAGTTCGCGACCGATCAACATGCGCCGGATCTCACTGGTGCCGGCACCGATTTCATACAGCTTGGCGTCACGCAATAGACGACCAGCCGGGAATTCATTGATATAGCCATTGCCGCCGAGAATCTGGATCGCGTCGAGGGCCATCTGGGTAGCGCGTTCGGCGCTGTAGAGGATCACGCCGGCGGCGTCCTTGCGCGTGGTTTCGCCGCGCTCGCAGGCCTGGGCCACGGCGTACAGGTAGGCGCGGCTGGCGTTGAGCTGGGTGTACATGTCGGCGACCTTGCCCTGGATCAGCTGGAACTCGCCGATGCTCTGGCCGAACTGCTTGCGGTCATGGATGTAGGGCACGATCAGGTCCATGCAGGCCTGCATGATCCCGGTCGGGCCGCCGGACAGCACAACGCGTTCGTAATCGAGGCCGCTCATCAGCACTTTCACGCCGCCATTGAGTGCGCCGAGGATGTTTTCTTCCGGCACTTCGACGTCATCGAAAAACAACTCGCAGGTGTTGGAGCCGCGCATGCCGAGCTTGTCGAACTTGTTGCTGCGGCTGAAGCCCTTCGAGTCGCGCTCGACGATAAACGCGGTGATGCCGTGGGCACCCTTTTCCAGGTCGGTCTTGGCGTAGATCACGTAGGTATTGGCATCAGGGCCGTTGGTGATCCAGGTCTTGCTGCCGTTGAGCACATACACACTGCCGCGTTTATCGGCGCGCAGCTTCATGGAGACCACATCGGAGCCGGCGTTCGGCTCGCTCATGGCGAGTGCGCCGATGTGTTCGCCGCTGATCAGCTTGGGCAGGTATTTGAGTTTTTGCTCATGGGTGCCGTTGCGGTTGATCTGGTTGACGCAGAGGTTGGAGTGCGCGCCGTAGGACAACGCCACCGAAGCCGAACCCCGGCTGATTTCTTCCATGGCCACCACGTGGGCCAGGTAGCCCAGGCCGGCGCCGCCGTATTCTTCCGGCACGGTGATGCCCAGCAGGCCCATATCACCGAACTTGCGCCACATATCGGCGGGGAACAGGTTGTCGATATCGATCTGCGCAGCGCGCGGCGCCAGTTCCTTGGCCACGAAGGACTGCACCTGGTCGCGCAGCATGTCGATGGTTTCACCGAGGGCGAAGTTCAGGGAGGGGTAACTCATGGACAGGCACCTTCTAGCGTTGTTTTTGTATGGCCAATACGCCGGGGAGGGCGATCACCTTTACGTTAACGTAAACTTGCGTTGCGGGCCTGTCAATCGTAGTTTACGTTTACGTCAACCTACAAAAAAGACAACAGGGGTCGTTATGGATCAATCGAATCAGAGCTACAGCCGCGGCTGTCAGGACAAGGCCTTGCTGGCCATGACTATCGGCCAGGCCTTTGATCAAACGGTTTCGCGCTACTCCGACGGCGAAGCCTTGGTCGTGGGCCATCAACAGCGTCGCTACACCTGGCGGCAACTGGCAGAGACGGTTGATTTGCATGCACGTGCGTTCCTGGCCTTGGGGATGCAGGCCGGCGACCGCTTGGGCATCTGGGCCCCCAACTGCGCCGAGTGGTGCATCAGCCAGGTCGCCAGCGCCAAAATCGGCGTGATTCTGGTCAATATCAACCCGGCGTATCGCAGCAGTGAATTGGAGTACGTACTCAAGCAATCCGGTTGCCAGTGGTTGGTGTGCGCCGGGTCGTTCAAGACCTCCGATTACCACGGCATGTTGCAGGAGCTTCAACCTGACCTGCGCGGCATCATCAGCCTTGATCCCAGCCCGCCCCCGGGGTTTACGCCCTGGTCGCAATTGGCGGCCCTCGGGGCAGGCGTCCCGCCCGAGCAATTGCAGATCCGCCAGGCCGGCCTGCACTTCGATCAACCCGTCAATATCCAGTACACCTCCGGCACCACCGGCTTCCCCAAGGGCGCCACCCTCAGTCACCACAACATCCTCAATAATGGCTACATGGTTGGCGAAAGCCTGGGCCTGACGGCGCAAGATCGCCTGGTGATCCCGGTGCCGCTGTATCACTGCTTTGGCATGGTGATGGGTAACCTGGGCTGCATCACCCATGGCACCACGATGATCTACCCGAGTGACGGTTTCGACCCATTGCTGACCCTGGCTGCCGTCGCCGAAGAACAGGCCACCGGGCTATACGGGGTGCCTACCATGTTTATCGCCATGCTTGATCACCCGCGCCGCGCCGAGTTCGACCTGTCGCGCCTGCGCACCGGGATCATGGCGGGCGCCACTTGTCCGATCGAGGTGATGCGCCGGGTTATCAGCGAGATGCACATGAGTGAGGTGCAGATTGCCTATGGCATGACGGAAACCAGCCCGGTGTCGTTGCAGACCGGGCCGGATGATGACCTTGAGCGGCGTGTTACGACGGTTGGCCGGACCCAGCCACAGCTGGAAAGCAAGATTATCGATGACGCCGGTAACACGGTTGCTCGGGGCCAGGTAGGGGAGCTGTGTACCCGGGGCTACAGCGTGATGCTCGGTTACTGGAATAATCCTGACAGCACTCGTGAGGCTATCGACGAGGCGGGCTGGATGCACACCGGCGACCTGGCGACCATGGATGAACATGGGTACGTGTGCATCGCCGGGCGTAACAAGGACATGATCATTCGCGGAGGTGAGAACGTGTACCCGCGGGAGTTGGAGGAGTTTTTCTTTACTCATCCGGCGGTGGCGGATGTGCAGGTGATCGGGATTCCGGATGAGCGTTACGGTGAGGCGATTGTGGCGTGGATCAAGTTTCATCCGGGGCATTTGGCTAATGAGCTTGAGCTGCAGACGTGGTGCAAGGCGCGGATTGCGCACTTCAAGATGCCCAAGCATTTCAAATTTGTGGATGAGTTTCCGATGACGGTGACGGGGAAGATCCAGAAATTTCGGATGCGGGAAATTATGATTGAAGAGTTGAAGGGGGGGTGAGG
>NZ_JACARZ010000067.1:0-51810 GCF_013386315.1 Pseudomonas sp. P7779
GGGGCGAAGCAATTGTGGGAGCTGTCGAGCCTTGGCGAGGCTGCGATGCAGGCGCTGCGGTCTGGCCGGTACAGCGCGGTGATCCCATCGCAGCCTCGCCGGGGCTCGACAGCTCCCACCTTGATCTGCTTTGTTTGGACGCCGGCGCTCTTTAACTGAACAGTATTAAGGTCAGCCCTGCCTTACCGGCAGGGCTGAATACTGTATGGGGGGGCGAAGCAATTGTGGGAGCTGTCGAGCCTTGGCGAGGCTGCGATGCAGGCGCTGCGGTCTGGCAGGTACAGCGCGGTGATCCCATCGCGGCCTCGTCGGGGCTCGACAGCTCCCACCTTGATCTGCTTTGTTTGGACGCCCGCATTCTTTAACTGAACAGGCAGCCCTGCCTTACCGGCAGGGCTGAACCCGTTTGGCTCAGGCGGTTTTTTCCGTGCCGAGCCATCGATAGGCCAAGCCGCCTACCACTGCACCCAGGATCGGCGCCAGCCAGAACATCCACAACTGCTGCAGCGCCCAACCGCCGACAATCAGCGCCGGGCCGGTACTGCGGGCCGGGTTGACCGAGGTGTTGGTGACCGGGATCGAGATCAGGTGGATCAGCGTCAGCGCCAGGCCAATGGCAATGGGCGCGAAGCCCGCCGGCACACGGCGGTCGGTGGCGCCGAGGATGATCAACACGAACATCGCCGTCATCACCAGCTCGCACACAAACCCCGCTGCCATCGAATAACCACCAGGCGAATGCTCGCCGTAGCCGTTGCTGGCCAGGCCCGAAGCCAGTTCGAACCCCGGCTTGCCGCTGGCTATGAAGTACAACAATGCAGCGGCAACGACGCCGCCGATTACCTGGGACACGATGTACGCCGGTAACTCCCTGGCCGGAAATCTTCCGCCCACTACCAGCCCCACCGACACTGCAGGGTTCAGGTGACAACCGCTGATGTGCCCGATGGCAAATGCCATGGTCAGCACCGTGAGCCCGAACGCCAGGGCCACACCGAGCACACCGATCCCGACCGGGGACGATGCGGCCAGTACCGCACTGCCGCAGCCACCCAACACCAGCCAAAACGTACCCAGTCCTTCCGTAACGGAACGTTTGAACAGTGACATGAACACATCCTTAATAGATTGCTCTATCTGATTAACGGGTCTGTGATGCATCCCTGCTGCCTTAAATCAGGGCCCTCCTGGGGCCTGATTGGAGTACAGCAGGATTGTGTCGCAAGACCAGCGGGATAGAGAAAACTGTCAGAATTGTTCGGAATTGAGGTTGCAGTTAACCAACGGAATCAGTCTATTCCGACGAAGCCACCGGTCTGGTGTTGCCACAATCGCGCATACAAACCGCCGTGTGCGAGCAACTCGGCATGGCTGCCGGTCTCGGCGATCTGGCCTTTTTCCAGCACCACCAGCCTGTCCATTCTGGCAATGGTGGAAAGCCGGTGGGCGATGGCGATCACTGTCTTGCCCTGCATCAGGGTTTCCAGGCTTTCCTGGATCGCCGCTTCGACTTC
This sequence comes from Pseudomonas sp. P7779, assembly GCF_013386315.1. Classification (NCBI taxonomy): domain Bacteria; kingdom Pseudomonadati; phylum Pseudomonadota; class Gammaproteobacteria; order Pseudomonadales; family Pseudomonadaceae; genus Pseudomonas; species Pseudomonas sp. P7779. The sequence continues at coordinate 1,515 of NZ_JACARZ010000067.1, forward strand.
CGAATCCAGCGCGGAGGTGGCTTCGTCCATGATCAGGATCGGCGCGTCCTTGAGCAGTACCCGGGCGATGGCGATGCGCTGGCGTTGCCCGCCGGAGAGTTTCACCCCGCGTTCGCCTACGTGGGCGTCGAGGCCGGTGCGGCCCTCGGCGTCCGACAGCAATGGGATGAACTCGTCGGCGCGGGCCTTGTGCACGGCGGCCCAAAGCTCTTCGTCGGTGGCGTCCGGCTTGCCATACAGCAAGTTGTCGCGGATCGAGCGGTGCAGCAGCGAGGTGTCCTGGGTGATCATGCCGATCTGTTCGCGCAGGGTTTCCTGGGCGACGTCGGCGATGTTCTGGCCGTCGATCAGGATACGGCCGCCTTGCAGGTCGTACAGGCGCAACAGCAGGTTGACCAGGGTGGATTTGCCCGCGCCGGACGGACCGATCAGGCCGATCTTTTCACCCGGTTTAATCGCCAGGTTCAAGCCGCTGATGATCCCGCTCTTCTTGCCGTAGTGGAAATCCACCTGATCGAACCGCACCTCGCCATGGGGCACTTCCAGGCGCGGGGCATTTTCCCGGTCGGTCACTGCCAGCGGCTGGGCGATGGTTTTCAGGCCGTCCTGGACCATGCCGATGTTTTCGAAAATGCCGTTGACCACCCACATGATCCAGCCGGACATGTTGACGATACGAATCACCAGGCCGGTGGCCAGGGCGATGGCGCCCACCGAAATCAGGGATTGGGTCCACAGCCACAGGGCAAGGCCGGTGGTGGTGACAATCAGCAGGCCGTTCATGGTGGTAATCACGATGTCCATGCTGGTCACGACGCGGCTGGCCAGCTGGGTTTTCTCGGTCTGCTCGACAATGGCTTCCCTGGCGTAGTTCTGCTCGAAATTCGTATGAGCGAACAGCTTCAAGGTGGTGATGTTGGTGTAGCCGTCGACGATCCGCCCCATCAGTTTTGAGCGTGCCTCGGAGGAGATGACCGAGCGCTCCTTGACCCGTGGCACGAAGTACCGCAGGGCCAGGCTGTAGGCGACGATCCAGGTGATCAGCGGGATCATCAGGCGCCAGTCGGCTTCGGCGAACAGCACCAGGGCGCTGATGGCGTAGATCGCCACGTGCCAGATCGCGTCCACGGCGGCCACTGCGGAGTCGCGCAGGGAGTTGCCGGTTTGCATGATGCGCTGGGCAATGCGCCCGGCGAAATCGTTCTGGAAGAAGTTCAGGCTCTGTTTGAGCACATAGCTGTGGTTTTGCCAGCGGATCAGGCTGGTCATGCCGGGGCTGATGGTCTGGTGCACCAGCAGGTCATGCAGGGCGCCGAAGATCGGGCGCAACAGCAGGGCGACCACGGCCATCCAGATCAGCTCGGTGGCGTGGATCTGGAAGAAGTTGGCGGGCGGCGTGCCCTGGGCCAGGTCGATGATGCGGCTCAGGTAGCTGAACAGCGCCACTTCGATCAGCGCGCCGATCAGGCCCACCACCAGCAAGGCGGCAAAGCTTGGCCATACCTGGCGCAGGTAATAGACGTAGAAGGGTAGGACTTTGTCTGGAGGGGCCGCGCTGGGAGGTTCGCGGAAGATGTCGATCAGTTGTTCAAAACGACGATAGAGCATTGGGTCTGACGCCCGCGCGGCGGGCTCTCCTGTTCAAATGCGCGCGACGCCTTGCGGGCCCCGCGCGAAACTCCCTGTAGCCTTCAGTCGATGCGCTTGGCCGACTTGATCAGGACAGGATCGATTGGCACGTTCTGCATGCCCTGTTTGGTGGTGGTCTGCGAGTTGACGATGATGTCGACTACGTCCATGCCCTTGACCACTTTGGCGAACACCGCGTAACCGGCATCACGGCCCGGGTCGAGGAAGGCATTGTCCGCAACGTTGATGAAGAATTGGCTGGTGGCGGAGTTCGGGTCGTTGGTACGCGCCATCGACAGGGTGCCGCGCACGTTATGCAGGCCGTTGCTGGCTTCGTTCTTGATCGGTGCTTCGGTCGGCTTTTGCGACATTTGCTGGGTAACACCACCGCCCTGCACCATGAAGCCCGGGATTACCCGGTGAAAAATGGTGTTGGTGTAGAAGCCCTTGTCGACATAGGCCAGGAAGTTCTTGGTACTGATCGGGGCCTTGACCGGGTCCAGTTCGATCTCGATGTCGCCATTGGTGGTGGTGATCAAGACGTGGGGTGCCTTGGCGGGTTCGGCCGCCATCAGGTTGGCAGCGAACAGTACGGAACCGGCAAAGAAGGCGATTTTTTTCAGCATGGGTCAGTGATCCTGGGTTGTGGTTTCGACTGTCTTGAGAAAATCGAGCAGGGTGTTGTTGAAGCGTTCGGGTTGGTCCAGCGGCGTGGCATGGCGGGAATCCTCGATCACCACCAGCCGCGCATCGGGCAGCAGTTTTACATAGATTTCTTTTTGCGCCACGGGGGTGTAGTCGTGGTCGGCGCTGATGACCAGGGTTGGACAGGATATTTTCGAAAGTTGTTCCTGTACGCCCCAGCCAACAATCGCATCGAAGCTGGCGAGGTAAGCACGTTTGTCGTTTTTTGCCCAGCGTTCGGCCATCTTGCGCCGCAGTTCGGCCTGTTCGGGCTTGGGAAACAGCAGGCTGCCCAGGGCCTTGCCGATAGTGTTCAGGCTGAGGATGCGCGCCAGGCTCCAGCGCTTGGCCCACTGCCAATAGTCGCTGGCGCTGCGAACCTTGACCTGGGGCGCACTGTTGACGATGCACAGGCTCTTGAGCATTTGCGGCTCATCCACTGCCAGTTGAAAGGCGATCATGCCGCCCATGGACAGGCCGACCACGTGGGCCGGCGGCAAATGCAGGTGTTCGATCAAGGCCACCAGGTCGGCGGTGAAGCCGGCGATGCTGTAGCGCTCACGGGGTTTGTCGGAGCGGCCGTGACCGCGCACATCCACCACCACCAGGCGATAGTGTTGGGACAGCACGGGCACTTGCAGTTCCCAGTCCAGGCAACTGGAGCCCAGGCCGTGGATCAGGATCAGCGGCGCGCCGTGGCCATATTCCTCGTAATGCAGGGTGCAACCTTCATGTTCGAAATAGGCCACGTGAACTCCTTGTTCAGGCTTGCTGCGGTGCGGCGAATGGCGCGTCCAGTGGTGCAGTGTCGAAGGTGCGCAGCAACTCGACGAGAATCTGCGTGGCCGGGCCCAGGGGTTTGTCCTTGTTCGAGTAAAGATAGAAGGTCGGGTTGCGGCTGCCACCCCGTTCCAGGGGCAGTAGCTTGAGCAGGCCTTCCTTGAGTTCGCGTTCGATCAGGTGTCGCGGCAGCCAGGCGAAGCCCAGGCCGCTGCTGACGAAGGTGGCGGCGGTGGGCAGGCTGCCGACGGTCCAGCGCTGCTCGGCGCCGAGCCAGCCGACGTCCCGTGGCTGCTGGCGGCCGGAGTCGCGGATCACCACCTGCATGTGGCTTTCCAGATCCTGGAAGCTCAGTTCGCGGTGCAATTGATGCAGCGGATGTTCGGGGTGGGCCACGGCGACAAATTCGACGTCGCTCATTTCCGTACCGAGGTAACCGGGAATGATGAACCCGCTGATGGCGAGGTCGGCCATGCCGTCCATCAACAGCTCTTCGACACCGGACAACACCTCTTCGCGCAAGCGCACCCGGCAGCCACGGCTTTGCGGCATAAAGGCAGTGAGGGCGCGCACCAGGCGGGCGTTGGGGTAGGCCGCGTCGACCACCAGCCGCACCTCGGCTTCCCAGCCTTGTTCCATATGGTGGGCCAGGTCTTCCAGTTGGCTGGCGTTTTTCACCAGTTGCCGGGAGCGGCGCAGCAGCACTTCACCGGCTTCGGTGAGCACGGCTTTGCGCCCGTCAATGCGCAGCAGCGGCACGCCGAGCTGATCCTGCATGCGGGCCACGGTGTAGCTCACCGAGGATTGCGAGCGGTGCAGCGCTTCGGCCGCCTGGGCGAAGCCGCCATGGTCGACCACGGCTTGCAAGGTGCGCCATTGATCAAGGGTAACGCGGGGCGCTTTCAAGATGAGCTCCTCTTGTCCTAAGCTGGCGGTCCTTATTGGAGACTGCCGAATGAGAAAATTCTGTTGTGTGCTGCTGGCGTTGCTGCCGTTGAGTGCGTTTGCATTCAGTACCGATGTGACGAAAGACATTCAGGGCGTGAAGATCGATTACAGCGCGTCAGACGTCGACAGCACTATCAGTTCGATCCAACTCACCAACTACGGCCCCAATGACGCGGAGTGCAAGGTACGCTTTACCAATGGTCCGGAAGCCCCGCGTACGCGCAAGGTCACGGTCGCGGCAGGGAAAACCACCAACACCACGGCCAATTTCAGCCGTGCCATCATCAAGATGCGTATCCAGCTGACCTGCGCACCGAAATAAGGCAAAAGCGGAGCTTGCGTACAGCAATACTCCGCTTATAAACAAATTTCTAGATGGGTTATAGCAGTTTTTTACGCTTTTTAATCGAACGGACCCTGTCTAACCTTCACTCCATCGCCTTACAGCATTCACCGATGGAGCTTACATAATCATGGCCCGTGTTCTGATCATCGAAAGCAGTGCCCGTCAGCAGGATTCAATCTCCCGGCAGCTGACCCAACAATTCATCAGCCAATGGAAAGTCGCCCATCCGGCTGATCAGATCACCGTACGAGACCTCGCCATCAACCCGGTTCCGCACCTGGATGCCAATCTGTTGGGCGGCTGGATGAAACCTGCCGAGCAGCGCAGCACGGTTGAACAGGCCTCCCTGGACCGCTCCAACGAACTGACCGATGAGTTGCTGGCCGCCGATGTGTTGGTGATGGCCGCGCCGATGTACAACTTCGCGATTCCCAGCACCCTCAAAGCCTGGCTCGACCATGTGCTGCGTGCCGGTGTGACCTTCAAGTACACCGCCACCGGCCCCCAGGGCCTGCTGACCGACAAGCGCGCCTTTGTGCTGACCGCCCGCGGCGGCATTCACGCCGGTGGCAGCACCGACCACCAGGAACCGTACCTGCGTCAGGTCATGGGCTTTATCGGCATCCATGACGTCACGTTCATTCATGCCGAAGGGGTGAACCTGGGCGGTGATTTCCAGGAGAAGGGTTTGAACCAGGCCAAGGCGTTGTTGGCCCAAGTGGCGTGAGATGTTAATCGTCAGATAATCGCCCGCTGTTTAGATAGCTCCACGCAACCCTTCAAGTACGCGTATCGAACCTCCCTTTGCACTTTTTGCTCCTGAGTGCTCCCGCCCGACTGACGCTTTTAGCGAGGTCGGGTTTTTTTTGCCTTGAGTTTCGTAACGCGCGGAAAACCGCTAATGTCGCGCCCATTCAAAATGAGGCGAGCATGGGCTATCTACTTGTTGTGACGCTGATCCAGGCGTTTTCCTTCAGCTTGATCGGCGAATACCTGGCCGGTCACGTCGACAGTTATTTCGCGGTGCTGGTGCGTGTACTGTTGGCCGGGCTGGTGTTTATCCCGCTGACCCGCTGGCGTTCGGTGGAGCCGGCGTTCATGCGCGGCATGCTGTTGATCGGCGCACTGCAGTTCGGCGTGACCTACGTGTGCCTGTACCTGAGCTTTCGCGTACTGACGGTGCCGGAGGTGTTGCTGTTCACCATCCTGACACCGTTGCACGTGACCCTGATCGAAGACGCCCTGAACCGCCGCTTCAACCCGTGGGCGCTGGTGGCCGCACTGGTGGCGGTGGCGGGGGCAGCGGTGATTCGCTTCGACCAGATCACCCCGAACTTCTTCATGGGCTTCCTGCTGCTGCAACTGGCCAACTTCACCTACGCCGCCGGGCAGGTGCTTTATAAGCATCTGGTGGCCCGTCATCCGAGCGATCTGCCGCATTACCGGCGCTTTGGCTACTTCTACCTCGGCGCGTTGGCGGTGGCGTTGCCGGCGTTCCTGATGTTCGGCAAGGCCAACTACCTGCCGGAAGCGCCGTTGCAGTGGGGCGTGCTGGTATTCCTCGGGCTGGTCAGCACGGCACTGGGCATGTACTGGTGGAACAAGGGCGCTTGCCTGGTCAACGGTGGCACATTGGCGGTGATGAACAACCTGCATGTGCCGGTGGGGTTGTTGCTGAACTTGCTGATCTGGAATCAGCATGAACCGTTAGGCAGGTTGCTGCTGGGCGGGTTGGTGATTCTCGGGGCGGTGTGGATCAGCCGGCTGGGCCTGCGGTCGTCGGCGCCAATTGCGTCAGCAAAAAATCAATGAATGCGCGGGTCTTTTGCGGCACGCGTCGCGCTGACGAATAAACCGCATTGATGGTGATTGCTGGCGCCTGCCATTCGCAGAGCACCGGCACCAGGCGCCCGGCGCTCAGGGCGTCTTCGACGATAAAGTCCGGCAACAGCGCGATGCCCATCCCGGCCTCTGCCGCCTGGGCCAGCAGGTCGCCGTTGTTGGCGTGCAGAGGGCCGGTAACGTTGACCCGCTGGGTTTCCTGGCCCTTGCTCAGTTGCAGGCTGACGCCGCTTTGCAGATACCCATAATTGAGGCATTGGTGGTGGCGCAGGTCTTGCGGGGTCTGCGGTGTGCCCGCGCGTGCCAGGTAGGCTGGCGCAGCCACCATGATCCGTGGCGCAGGTGCCAACTGGCGGGCGATCATCGTTGAGTCGGGCATGCTGGCGATGCGGATAGTCACGTCGAAACCACCGCGTACCGGGTCGACCTGTTGGTCGCTGAGCACCAGTTGCAGTTCGATATGTGGATGCTGTTCATGGAACAGCGGAATCAATCTTCCCAGGCGATGCAGTCCGAACGACATCGGCGCATTGACCCGCAACACTCCCCGTAACTCCCCGATGCCGTCTCTAGCCCGCTGTTCGGCCTCGTCCAGGGCGGCCAGTACTTCACGCGCCGCTTCAAAATACTCGGCCCCAGCCTCCGTCAAATGCAGGCTGCGGGTGGTGCGCTGAAGCAGTTGCACGCCTATGGCTTCTTCCAGCGCCTGAATCTGTTTGCTGACTTTTGAGCGCGGTACGTCCATGGCTCGCGCGGCGGCCGCGAAGCCGTTCTCGCCGACCGTGACGACAAACGCCCGCATGCATTCGATACGATCCATGATTGTCCCTTTTTTAGAATCAATTATTCTCGATTTTAGGTAATTGTCTCGATTTTATCCATCCCATAAAGTTACTTCCAAGCCGCCAGCAAAGCTTCACAGCGGCGCTGAACGCACCCCTTACCGAATCGAAACCATTAAAAGGAAGTCACCATGTCTATTCGCGAATTGCTCAACCCAGCCAACTCCACCCTGATCCTGATCGACCACCAGCCACAAATGGCCTTTGGCGTGCAGTCGATCGATCGCCAGACCCTGAAGAACAACACGGTGGCGCTGGCCAAGGCCGCCAGGATCTTCAACGTACCGACCATCCTGACCTCGGTTGAGACCAAGAGCTTCAGCGGCTATATCTGGCCGGAGCTGCTGGACGTGTTCCCGGACCAGCAGCCAATTGAGCGCACTTCGATGAACTCCTGGGAAGACAAGGCGCTGGTGGCCGCGGTGAAGGCCACCGGGCGCAAGAAGCTGATCATGGCGGCCCTGTGGACCGAGGTGTGCCTGAACTTCCCGGCCCTGGAAGCCCTGGCTGAAGGCTACGAGGTGTACATCGTCACCGACGCCTCCGGCGGCACCAGCAAAGAAGCGCATGACATGTCGGTGCAACGGATGATTCAGGCGGGCGCGGTACCGGTCACCTGGCAGCAAGTGCTGTTGGAATACCAGCGTGACTGGGCTCACAAGGAAACCTACGACGCGGTGATGGGCCTGGTACAGGAGCACAGCGGCGCTTACGGCATGGGCGTGGATTACGCCTACACCATGGTTCACGGCGCGCCGCAGCGTCAGGTCAAGTAAGGTCCAACGCAAAAAAAACGGCACAACTCGGGTTGTGCCGTTTTTTGTTGTTACATCACTGCCTTTTCCGCCGGGGGCAGGTGACTGGCCCCCAGCACCGCCGGCAACATCCCCGCCCGCAAGTCACCGCCGCTCGGCTGCTGGTACAGGCTCAAACCAAATTCCGGCAGCACCGCCAGCAGGTAGTCGAAGATATCGCCCTGGATCCGCTCGTAGTCGGCCCACGCGGTGGTGCGGGTGAAGCAGTAGATCTCCAGCGGAATGCCCTGGGCGGTGGTCTGCATCTGCCGCACCATGCAGGTCATGTTCGGCTGGATCTCCGGATGGCTTTTCAGATAGGCCAGGGCATACGCGCGGAAGGTGCCGATATTGGTCATGCGTCGGCGGTTGGCGGACATCGCCGCGACATTGCCCTGGGCTTCGTTCCAGGCCTTGAGCTCGGCCTTCTTGCGGCTCATGTAGTCGGTCAGCAGGTGTACCTGGGTGAGCTTCAGCTCTTCGTCGTCGCGGATGAAACGCACGCCGCTGGCGTCGATATACAGGCTGCGCTTGATCCGCCGGCCACCGGAGGCCTGCATGCCGCGCCAGTTCTTGAACGACTCGGACATCAGGCGCCAGGTGGGAATCGAGACGATGGTCTTGTCGAAGTTCTGCACTTTGACGGTGTGCAGGGTGATGTCGACCACGTCACCGTCGGCGCCGACCTGGGGCATTTCGATCCAGTCGCCGACCCGCAGCATGTCGTTGCTGGTCAGTTGCACACTGGCGACGAACGACAGCAGGGTGTCCTTGTAGACCAACAGAATCACCGCCGACATTGCACCCAGACCGGAAAGCAGCAGCAGTGGCGAGCGGTCGATCAACGTGGCGACGATGATGATTGCGCCAAACACGAACAGCACCATCTTCGCCAACTGCACATAGCCCTTGATCGAGCGGGTGCGGGCGTGTTCGGTGCGGGCATAGATGTCCAGCAGGGCGTTGAGCAGTGCACTGATCGCCAGCACCATGAACAGAATGGTGAACGCCAGGGCGACATTGCCGATGAACAGGGTGGCGGTCTTGCTCAGGTCCGGCACCAGGTACAGGCCGAACTGGATCACCAGTGACGGCGTCATCTGTGCCAGGCGATGGAAGACTTTGTTGTGCCGCAGGTCATTGAGCCAGTGCAGCGCGGGTTGCCGGCCCAGCAGCTTGACGGCGTGCAGGATGAGGTAGCGGGCCACTCGTCCGAGCAGCAATGCCACTACCAGCAACACCATCAGCGCGAGGCTGGAATGCAGCAGCGGGTGTTCGTCGAGGGTGCCCCAAAGGTCTTTGACGTTGAGCCAGAGCTGTTTGATATCCATGGGTAAACGCGATTCTTCTGTAAGACGTGACGGGCCGATTAGAGCATTTAAGTACGTCAAAGTTGTGGTTGTGGACAAATCCCCTGACAAAAAAGCGCCTGATTAACCCCGTTCGCGTAAAGAAACTCGGCCTCGGCGCCCGAAACCGTTACCCTATGCAGCTGTTTTTTTGTAATTCTTCGAGGTAGCACCCGTGTTTTCCCAATTCGCCCTGCACGAACGCCTGCTCAAAGCCGTGGCCGAGCTTAAATTTGTCGAGCCAACGCCTGTGCAAGCAGCGGCCATCCCGCTCGCGCTCGAAGGGCGTGACCTGCGGGTGACGGCTCAAACCGGGAGTGGCAAGACTGCCGCTTTCGTCCTGCCGATCCTTAACCGTCTGATCGGCCCGGCGAAAGTCCGTGTCAGCATCAAGACCCTGATCCTGCTGCCGACCCGCGAACTGGCCCAGCAGACCTTGAAGGAAGTGGAGCGCTTCTCGCAGTTCACTTTCATCAAGTCCGGCCTGATCACCGGCGGCGAAGACTTCAAGGTCCAGGCTGCCATGCTGCGCAAGGTGCCGGACATCCTGATCGGCACCCCGGGCCGGATGATCGAACAACTGAACGCCGGCAACCTGGACCTCAAGGAAGTTGAAGTCCTGGTGCTCGACGAAGCCGACCGCATGCTCGACATGGGCTTTGCCGACGACGTGCAGCGCCTGGTGCAAGAGTGCGTCAACCGCCAGCAGACCATGCTGTTCTCGGCCACCACCGGTGGTTCGACCCTGCGCGACATGGTCGCCAAGGTCCTGAACAACCCTGAGCACCTGCAGGTCAACAACGTCAGCGACCTGAACTCGACCACCCGTCAGCAGATCATCACTGCTGACCACAACGTGCACAAAGAGCAGATCCTCAACTGGTTGCTTGCCAACGAGACCTATCAGAAGGCTATCGTGTTCACCAACACCCGGGCCATGGCCGACCGCATCTACGGTCGCCTGGTGGCTCAGGAGTACAAGGCGTTCGTCCTGCACGGTGAGAAAGACCAGAAGGACCGCAAGCTGGCCATCGACCGCCTCAAGCAAGGCGGCGTGAAGATCCTGGTCGCCACCGACGTTGCCGCCCGCGGCCTGGACGTGGATGGCCTGGACATGGTGATCAACTTTGATATGCCCCGCAGCGGCGACGAATACGTGCACCGTATCGGTCGTACCGGGCGTGCCGGCAACGATGGCCTGGCGATCTCGCTGATCTGCCATGGCGACTGGAACCTGATGTCGAGCATCGAGCGCTACTTGAAGCAGTCGTTCGAGCGCCGCACCATCAAGGAAGTCAAAGGCACCTACGGCGGGCCGAAGAAGGTCAAGGCATCGGGCAAGGCTGTTGGCGTGAAGAAGAAAAAGGTCGACGCCAAGGGCGACAAGAAGAAGGCCGGTGCCAAGTCGCCGACCAAGCGCAAGATTGCCAACCGTCCAAAGACCGACAACCTGTCGTTGGTCAGCAAGGACGGCATGGCGCCTCTGAAGCGCCGCAAGCCGGAAGCACCGGCTGCCGAGTAAGGCTTGAGCCATAAAAAAACCGGACAATGTCCGGTTTTTTTTGCCTCAGTTTTTGGCCTTGGCCGCTGCTTCGTCCATTTCCTTGAGGCGCTGGTCGATCAGTTGGCACTTGTCGGGCAGGTCCGCGCTGGCGGTTTCCAACTTCATGTTCTGCAATTCTTCGTTGATCTCCTTGGCCTTCTCCGGGTTCTGTTGGGTGAGCTTGGTCACTTCCTTGGCCAGTTGTTCACGTTTGGCGGTGGCTTCTTCGAGCGTGCAGGCCCAGGCGGGCAGGGCGGCAAGCAGCGTGGCGGCGACGGCCATATTCAGCAGGGTTTTCATGATTCGGACCTCCATGGCGGTAATGAACGGTTGAGGGCCGTGAGCACTGAAAAGTTCAGCGAAATCGCGTCCGTCCGCTAGGCTGAACGGACGACGGGTCCGGCATGTCACACCTTTGAAGGGCCTATTTCGTGTGCCTTCAGGAGGAATCAGGATGACGACTTACGATTGGGATTTGATCGAACGACTGTTGCATGAGGTACAGAACGGTGGCGCCAGCTTCGCCCCACGCAAATACGCCGAGGAAGAAGCGACTAAAAGGGCCGCCGCCGGAGAGCCCATCGGTAATCTCGATGAGTTTAAAAAGCTCGCGGCGGATTACGAGGCGTTGTTGTTCAAGCACGGCTTTATTGAGTCGCGGTCAGAGGAAGAGTGCGGCAATGGTGAGAACTTCAAATTGACCCAGCGCGGCTCACAGTTGCTGAGCCTGATCGACAGCTGTATCCCCGGTGATAATCACCCGCGTCAGGTGCTGGACGAGCAGGCGGATGCGCTGGATCCGGCGACGTTTGATGAACTGGCTTCCAAACCACAGATTGCCTGATGACTATGGGGTGCCAGCCTTCAGGCATTTAAGTGCCTTGAAGTCGCTGCGCACCTTGTCGATCTTTTGTGTCAGCTTCTGGCGTTGTTGCACGGTGCTTTCCGCCATCAGGTCGACGATCAGGCTGCGGGCAGCGGCTTCGGTCTGGGCGTAGGCCTGGCGATATTCTGGCGTCCACAGGCTTTCGCGGTTCACCAGCAGTTGCTCGATCTTCTGTGGGAAATCGCTGCTGTGGCGGTCTTTGACCGCTGCGATAAATAGTGTTTGCCAGTGGGCGCGGTTGCCAATCCATTGTTGGTTCTGCTCACCCAAGGCGATCGACCAGGCGGTGACGCGATTCTGCTGGCTGGCACTTAACGGCCCGAGCCACGCATCGAGGCGCTTGTTCATGCGCTCGGCGCGTTCCTTGATCTGCTGCTCGAGGGGCGGTTTCAGGTATTCGTCCTGACGCTTGCGCAGGTCCTTGGCGAACGCTTGCTCCATATCCTGTACTTGCTGGTCGTCCAGCCCCTGCAGTAGCTCGACGGCGGACGGCGTGATCGCCCGGGCGCTCTCGGCAATAGCTTGTTTGGCTTCGGCGGTACGGGTTTGCAGGGCGGCGTCGGTCACCTGGTTGGTGTCGACCATCTGTTGCAGGCGATCGAGCCAGTCCAGGTAGCCCGGCAACTGGGTGGTGCAATGCCAGGCCAGGTGTTCCTTGAGTGTGTCGTTGAACCAGCTCTTCTGCCCGGCGTTCATTTCCAGGTAGTCGCTGAGGGTCCAGGGGATGATCACATCCAGATTGCGATAGGCCAGGCCCACCCGATTGCAGCCGGCAAGCACCAGGCTGAGGGTCAGCAAGATCACCAGAAATTTTAACCGACGCAGCATGAGCGAGTCCTTGCGCAGACGAGAGTATTGCATCTGAACCCGTCAGGGCAGCGACAGTTCAGCCCATCAATAAAACGCCCGCTCGGCCTTCAGGGTCAACAGCCCGTCGCATTGCGAGTTGTGTCCGGAGTAGGCCGAGCAATCGCCGCCGCTGAGGCTGGAGTCGCTGTAGATCAGGTTCAGGTCGACGCCCATCCATGGCCTGGAAAATTGTACCGACCAGTCGCTGAAGCTGCGGATCGAGCTGCCATCGGCCACCGAGACCGGGGTGCCGAGCTGGTGGGTGGTGTATTTCATGCTGACGCCGATGCCGAACGGCTTGGTGCCGCCGAGGTCGGCGAACAGGGTGCTGTCCTGCCGGTCCGGGTCGTTGCTGAAGGAGGCGCCGAAGCGATTGCCCAGCAAGGTCAGGCCGCCGTAGAACTCCTGGCTGTCGAGGGGGCTCAGCTTGGGATAGCTGTAGTGAATCATCCCCAGTTCATAACCCAGGGTCTGGTCGAAGGGGCGTTTGAAACCCAGGTAGGAGTCGACTTCCAGGTTGCTGGTCGGGGAAATGCCCATGCTCGGTGAGAATTGGCCGAGGTACAGGCCGCTGCCGTGGCTCAGGTCCAGGCCGCCATGGAACGAGTCGCTCCCGGGTGCCGTGGGCTTTACCAGGCCTTGAGCCATGCTTCGGCTGGGTGTCGTGCCCAATTTCAGGTCGAAATCACCCAATTCACGCTGGAAAACCTGCGCTTCGGCGAGGGGGCTGGCCAACAGGGCACCGGCCAGGAATATGCAGGATTTGAGCATGCTTCACTCCATGAAAAGCGAGGAGCAGTAACGGGAAATATCAGGCAAATGCCCGATCTAGACGTGTGCAAGCATACCGGCGATGGTTCGCAGATGAGGCCCGTTCGTCGATTGGCGTAATAAAGGGGTGTATCAGGGGGTAGTGCGGGCTCTAGTCCTAGCGCCTTGAAAGGCAAAGCGCATAGGGACCAGGTGTAATGCGCGAGTCTTACTTTTTACCCAGGGTGATCTGCTTGGACGGGCCGAAAGTCTGGCCGCTTACGCCTTTGGCAATCTGCTGGATTTCGCCGCCCTGCTTGAGGAATGCAGCAATTTGGCTGTTGATCGATTCGCTGGTTTCAACGGCGGGAGCTGGCTTTGCTTTGCTGTTGGATGCTTTTACGCGCATGGCGGCCACTAACCTGTAGAGAATTAACTTGGCCATGCATCGTACATGAAATGCTTGACAATTGCTTGGCAAATATCCCCCTGAAATATACGCAGGGTTTATGATTCGCCTGGATTATTAAGTGAAATACTCACCTAACTTGCTGTTTTAACTCGAATCCCTCGAGGAAATCCGGCCGTGGGTACTGGCCGGATTCAGCCCGATGACCTGACGAGCGGGGCGCTTCTCGGCAAACCCATGATTTTTCAGGCCTGTACGCCGGTACGCGGGACCGCCGTCGTCAACTCGGGTAGAATGCCGCCCACGCAATGAGGGTATTTGAGATGGCTTTAGTCGGGCGCTACAACAGCTTGCAAGTGGTTAAACACACTAACTTTGGTTTGTACCTGGATGGTGATCAAGAGGGCGAAATCCTCTTGCCCAACCGATATATCCCCAAAGATATTCCCAGTGAAGATGAAGACTGGCTCAACGTTTTCATTTATCTGGACAGCGATGACAAACTTATCGCGACCACCGAAAAACCAAAAGTACAGGTGGGTGAATTTGCCAGTCTGAAAGTGGTTGAAGTCAACAGTATCGGTGTATTCCTCGATTGGGGCCTGCCCAAGGACCTGCTGCTGCCTTACTCCGAAGAAAAGCGCCAGCTGACCGCCGGTGAGTATTGCGTGGTACACGTCTACCTCGACAAACACACCAAGCGCATCACCGCCACCGCACGCCTTGACCGCTACCTGGACAAGACCCCGGCCACCTACAAGGTCGGCCAGGAAGTTGACTTGCTGGTGGCCGAAGCCACCGACATGGGCTTCAAGGCCATCATCAACAACAAGCACTGGGGCCTGATCCACAAGAACGAAGTGTTCAAGTTCCTGCGCCCGGGCAAGGAAGAGAAAGGCTTCATCAAGGAAATTCGCGCCGACGGCAATATCAGCCTGAGTCTGCAGCCTGTGGGTGAAGAAGCGGCCTCCAGCCTGAACTCCAAGATCCTCGCCAAGTTGCGCGACAACAACGGCACCTTGCCGGTCAGCGATAAAAGCGACCCGGCACTGATCAGCAGTTTGTTCGGTGTCAGCAAAGGCAACTTCAAGAAGGCCATCGGCGCCCTCTACAAGCAGGGTCACATCGTGATCCACGCGGATCGCATTGAACTAAGCTGATCGCGGTTTGCTCTTCTGTAGGAGCACGCTTGCTCCTGCAGAAGGCCGCCTCAATGTCCAGAAAAACGCTTTTCGCCTACCTCGGTACGTTGCTTGCCTTTCTGATGCTTGATGGCCTGTGGCTCGGTGTCCTCATGGGCCCGACCTACAAAGCGCTGCTCGGCCCGTTGATGCTTGATCAGCCGCGCCTGTTCCCTGCCGTGGCGTTCTATCTCCTCTATGTATTCGGTTGTGTGGTGCTTGTCGTCCTGCCTGCGTTGGCGAGCGGCGGCTGGCAGCGTGCCGCGCGGCTTGGTGCACTCCTGGGATTGGTAGCCTACGGCACCTATGACCTGAGCAATTGGGCAACCCTGCAGGGCTGGTCGGCCGGTTTGGCCTTCATGGACATCGCCTGGGGCACCTTCCTGACTGCCGTTTGCTGCACCGTGGGCTATCAATGTGCGCGCAGGGTGCACAATTGATTGTGTACAGGATTGCCCTGCACCATCCCTGAGCGAATCACCACCGTTCAATCGTCTCTACGCCTCCTGAAGAGCCAAGCTCCACGGGGGATTGTGCCGAGTTTTATTGCATTGGCACGCATTCTGCTCAACAACTCGTATACAAACCATGCCGCCTCCCGTACGCACTCCCGTCGCGGGTGGCAGGCCGGTATTTATGAGGAGCCCTGCGATGACCGAACAATTGCCAAAAGGCTACAGCCCGCGCCTGTACAACCAGGACCTGGGACCGCTGCCGCAAAAATGGAACTGGTACAACATCTTCGCCTTCTGGATGAGCGACGTGCACAGCGTCGGCGGCTACGTATTCGCCGCCAGCCTGTTCGCCCTGGGGCTGGCCAGTTGGCAGGTATTGATCGCCTTGCTCGCCGGGATTTGTATTGTGCAATTGATCGCCAACCTAGTGGCCAAGCCGAGCCAGCAGGCGGCAGTGCCGTACCCGGTAATCTGCCGGTTGGCCTTTGGGGTATTCGGGGCGAATATCCCGGCGGTGATTCGTGGGTTGATCGCAGTGGCCTGGTACGGGATCCAGACATACCTGGCGTCCAGTGCATTGATCATCGTGGTGCTGCGCTTTTTCCCACAGATGGCGGTATACGCAGAGCCGCACTTTGCCGGCCTGTCGTACCTGGGCTGGTTCGGTTTCCTCAGCCTGTGGACGCTCCAGGCGCTGGTGTTCTGGGCGGGCATGGAGTCCATCCGTCGTTTCATCGACTGGGCGGGGCCTGTGGTCTATGCGGTGATGTTTGCCCTGGCAGGCTGGATCGTCTGGAAGGCTGGCTGGGCCAATATCAGCTTCACCCTGGCGGAAAAATCCCTCTCAGGCTGGCAGGCGTTTGGCCAAATCATCGTGGCAACCGCGTTGGTGGTGTCGTACTTTTCCGGGCCGACCTTGAACTTCGGTGATTTCAGCCGCTACTGCCGCACGATGAAAGACGTGCGTCGCGGAAATTTCTGGGGCTTGCCAGTAAATTTCCTGGCGTTCTCCCTGGTCACCGTGGTGATCGTCTCGGGCACCTTGCCGGTGTTCGGCGAAATGCTCCACGACCCGATTGCCACCGTTTCGCGCATCGACAATGACATGGCTGTGTTGCTGGGGGCGTTCGCCTTTGTCACCGCGACTATCGGCATCAACATCGTGGCCAACTTCGTCTCGCCGGCCTTTGACTTCGCCAACGTGGCACCGAGCAAAATCAGCTGGCGTGCCGGTGGAATGATTGCGGCGGTGGCCTCGATCTTCATCACCCCATGGAACCTGTTCAACAACCCGCTGATGATCCACTACACCCTCGATATCCTCGCCGCGTTTATCGGGCCGTTGTTCGGGATTCTGCTGGTGGATTTCTACCTGATCAAAAAACAGAAGATCGACGTGGATGCGCTGTTCGATGACAGCTCGAGCGGGCGCTACTACTTTGACGGCGGCGTGAACTGGACGGCGGTCAAGGCGCTGGTGCCCGCGACGCTGGTGGGCGTCGCGATTACCTTCACCCCGGTGCTGCAGGGCATGGCCAATTTCGCCTGGTTTACCGGCTGCTTCCTGGGTGGGCTGTTTTTCCTGGTGTTGGCGCGGCGTGAACAGGTTCGCGCGCCTGTGTCGATGGTTGCCGGCTGACCAGTACCGATCCGGCCACCAACAAACCGGCGCCTGCTACCACCAGCGCCGGTTGCAGGCCGCCGCTGAGGTGGCTGCTCACCGACGCCAGCAACGGACCGCTCAATTGGCCGATCGCAAAGCTGGCGGTCAGCAACCCGGTGCTGCGCTGGTAGCCGTGGGGGGCGACCTCACGCAAGCGCGCCATCACCAGTTGCATGCACGCCAGGAATGGCCCACCGCACAGCAACACCCCCAGCGCCAGCCCCCAACCGTTGCCCAGCAGGCAGGCAAACACGCCGGCCGCTTGCAGCCAAAGGGTTGTCATCAGCCAGCGACGGGTAGTGTCCGGGTCCTTGCGGCGCAAACTTGCCGCCACCACGCCAATCGCGGCAGCCAGGCCAAAGCAGGGCCAGAACAGGTCTGCTTGCCATGCGCCCTTGAATTGCGCGCTGGCCATCTGTGACAGGAATGTCGCCGGGATGATGTAGCCAAGGCCATACAACACGTAGATCCAGCACAGGTGTGTGATGCTGCCGTTGCTGGCCACGTCGGTGTGGCTGGCAACGGGCGAGTCGGCAGCGGAAGGCTTGGGCAGGAACGGCAGGATTGCCAGCAGCATGACCAGGGCGACTACCCCATACACCAGCCACAAGGTTGCAGAGTCTTGCCCCAACAAGTTGGAGCCCAGCGCCAGCAACCCGGTCAACAGAATCCCCAGCCCCGGCCCGGCAAATACCAGCGCACCCAGGCGTGGGCGCCCGGCCGCAATGGCCAGCGGCTGGCTCAGGCTGGTAATCATCACCAGCGCCCATGCACTGGCTACACCGGTACCAAAGCGCAACAACAGATGCGGCCAGAACCCGTGGGCCCAGTACGACGCCAGGGTCAGCAACACACACAGCCACAGCCCACCGTACAAACGCCCGCGTACATGATGATGGCTGCGGGCAAAGATCGAATCCACCGCACCGACGAAATAACCCAGGTAGTTGGCCGCCGCAATCAGGCCGGCGCCGGTCAGGTCGATCTGCCCTTCACTGAGCAAATGCGGCATTTGCGGGGTGAGCGCGAATCGACCTATGCCCATGGCCATCATCAGGGCGATAAAGCTGGCGAGTAAGCGGATCAGCGGTGACATGGTGGTTTTTCCTGGGAGCAGCGAGTGACCATCAGGCTAAAGCGGATTGACTTTCTTTAAAAATGAATAATAGTGAGTAACTTGTTCAGTTTTGGAGAATGGTGATGGAGTTCAGTCAATTGCGGATTTTCCAGGCCGTGGCCGAGGAAGGCTCCATCACCCGTGCCGCTGAGCGCTTGCACCGGGTGCCGTCCAACCTGTCGACCCGGCTTAAACAGATGGAAGAACAGCTGGGCGTCGAACTGTTCGTGCGCGAGCGCCAGCGCTTGCAGCTTTCTCCTGCAGGCAAAGTGCTGCTGGACTACAGTGCGCGCCTGCTGGCCCTGCATGACGAAGCCCATGGCGCGGTGCAAGGCGGGCAACCGGCTGGAGACTTTGTGCTCGGCAGCATGTACAGCACGGCGGCGATTCATTTGCCCAAGCTGCTGGCGCGTTACCACAAGGCGTATCCGATGGTGAACCTGCAGGTGCAGTCAGCTCCCAGCGGTGAACTGCTGGAAGGCTTGATCACCGGGCGCCTGGACGCCGCATTGGTGGATGGGCCGTTGACCCTGGCCACCCTCGACGGCGTGCCGCTGTGCGAAGAGCGCCTGCTGCTGATCTGCGAGGCGGATCACCCTCCGGTGCGTGGGCCGCAGGATGTTGCCGGCCGTTCGGTGTTCACTTTCCGACGTAGTTGTTCTTATCGGGCGCGCCTGGAAGCCTGGTTTTCCCACGATCGCGTGGCCATGGGCCGGGCCATCGAGATCGAGTCCTACCAGGGCATGCTGGCCTGTGTAATCGCCGGTTCCGGCGTGGCGTTGATGTCGGAATCGATGCTCGACAGCCTGCCGGGCAAGGACAGCGTGTCCATTCATCCGCTGGCCGAGCCTTTTGCCAGCGCCACCACCTGGTTGATGTGGCGCAAGGGCATGCTCGGCGCTAACCTCAACGCGTGGATTGACCTGCAGCAGGAGGGCAAGGTGCTACCGGAAACCGAAACCCGAGCGATTGCTTGAACGATCCGTCAGGATTTTGATCAATTCAGTAATAGTTCGTTGTGGTTTCGTTCAAGCAATACGTAAGACTTAAGACTACTATCTGTAGGAAGCGGCCACAGAATTCCAGCCGCTCGGCATTACCCCAAGGGGGCACCATGAAAGAGAAACTGCAAAACTGGCTGCACGACCTCGGCGTCGCACTCGGCTTGATCGAGCCACCGCTGCAACCGGTGCCAATCCGCACCGATGACGAGCAGCGTCGCCCGCGTCGCAGGTAAGTCCTGGAAAGCGCTCAAGCATGTTTGTTTGGGCGCGGCTAGGTGGTTTGCCTATGTATTGGAGTCATGATTGATCATGACCCGTTGCTGTGTACTTCAATTCTTCGTCTGGCTTTGGCCGGACGTTTTCATTTCCGGGGTTTGGTGATTTTCTCAAGACACCTGCTTTCGGAATAATCCTTCAAATATTTAATTTAACAATGCCACGGTCATACCGATTGGTAGTCCGGACGTGTGCGCGTCAGTCGAGTTTTGCCATTAAGTATCGGAATTGGACTACCTGTTTGTCAGAGTCGACGGGCTTATTTGATTAATAGGATAGGCGTAGGTTGAGTTTCATCACGAAAAGATTTGTAGCGTTTGCAGTTCTTGCAAGCCCCCAACTTCATTGAGTTGCGCTCTCCGGAGTAGGAGCCAGTCAGAACTGTTGGAGACAAAACCATGATGTTCTCTTCCGTTCCGCCAGTCGCCGCGTCACTTATTGCCACCACCGAAAACATCTTGCATATCGCCCCTGCATCGCGTGGCTGGAAAGCTGATGCACCCGGCAACGTGGTGTTTTTCCCGCCGACGTTAACCAAGCAGGCTCTGCTTATACAGATTGCACTGCTGCGCCCATCAACGCTCGTTGTCGCAGACCAGGTTATTGATGCCGACGTCATCAACCAATGGCGTATATCCCACCCATTTGGCGAACTCTATTTGGTCCGCAGAGGTACAAGTCTGGATAAGATCCGATTGGATCTGTGCGAGCGCAACAATGTTCGAGTGATTAACACGCCAGGGGTCAATGCGCCGCATGTTGCTGCCTATATTGCGCACTGGCTGACGCTGGCCGATGGCTCCTTGCCCCATGACATCTGTGTACTGGGATACGGCAATGTAGGGAAAGAGCTTGTTAAGTTGTTGCTTGCTCGAGATCCGGATGTTCGGATTAAGGTGTTGGATCGACGCGATCGAGTGTCGGACAGTTTCGGGAAAGCCTCTTCCGATTGTAGGGTTTCATTGGTTGACGACTGGCTTGAGGCGCTCGAGGGGGCCAATGCAGTCGCCCTATGCTTATCCCTGAATGATGAATCCATTTATCGCATTGATCGGACCCTCATTCAGTGCCTGCACAGAAAGGCTCGCCTTGTCTGTGTCGCCAAGCCGGATGTCTTTAGCGACGATGCGTTGCAGACCCTGGCAGTCTCCGAAGATATCCAGCTCATATTGGACTACGGCCCCAGGACACTGGATGCGTTTCGGGTGCGCACACAAGCGCTCGGCTGCAGTGTCTCCACGTGGTACAAGCCGGCGACGCTGACCACACAGGCGGCCACCACCGAAGCCTGCCATTGCGACCTCGACTATGCGGTCTCGGTGCAACTGAGCTTGATGGCCTTGCGCGGCCTTGTCCGGCGCAAGCTTGCACACTCATTGGCGATCCCCTCTCGGCAAGCCGATGCCGGTGCGCCGCGTGTGTCGATCATCGACAGAGGTATCAACGGGCTGCTCCAAGCCGTGATGTTCCGCCTGGCAAATTATCAGGTCACGGTTTACGGAGGAAATCAGCAGCGCGATGGTGCCAGTCACAAGCAGGTGAACATGCGTCATCTGTCGGCAACGGAGACGACTGCAAAACCGCTGCCTAACGATTACCTGACTCCCGCAAATCAGTACCTGGCCATTGAGTGCAATCGCGCAGGCATCGAGCTGTTTGAAAAATTCCTGGCCGACAACCCATCGCTGGCACGATTTGCACGATCGCGAATTGTACGAGCCTATGTGGACGACTCCAGTGGCACGGAGGCCGCGATCCGCGAGCAACGGGATATTGAAAACAGGCCTTGGCCGAGTGGCAAGCCAGGGCGAGAGCTTGCAGAGATCAGTCAGCTGCAATTTCAGGCAATGTATGGAGTTCCCGAGGTCGGGCGGGCGATTGAGGTGTCGGGCTACGATCTGGAATTTATCCATTTAATGGATGAGATGGTGACGCTTTTGCAGCGCTCAGGGGTTGAGTTCCTGCCACGGCACCTGAGTCCGGTCCAAATTGCCGATCTGAGTAGAGAGCACTTTGTCGTCACAGCCATGGGGGTGGACGAGCCAGAGGTCATCCCGATCATTGGCTGGTTTTTCAAGCTGCGCGCCGTTGATGATGAAGGTGTCGACATGCGCGGACTCAAGCTGCAGTACGACCTGCCAATCGGCGTCATGAATTGCCGCCTGGACGGGAACTGCATCCTTGTCTCCGCCGGGCAGGTGCCGCCCGATTCGACGCCGCAGTACAAGGAACAGATACGGGCGGCGTGCCTGGCTGCCGTTTCTCGACACTTTCCAAAGTCCTGCAGCCGCGCAATCGAACGTGGCGACTTGCAACAAATCGAATGTGCCAGGCCCGGCACCGCAGATGGACTTTCAATCGTGCATTGGTCCGCCTACAACCGCATTGTCGCGGGGGCAACTTATGCCGGGGGCACCACGCAGGGATTGGTATGGGCGTCTTTGGTCCAGGAAGTCATCCAGGCCAGAGCGCCGGCGGTTTCGGCAATGTGGGAATAAAAAAAACGGGTGCGACATCCGACGTCGCACCCGCTGAAGAAAGCTTCTTTCAACTGTTTTTTCAGATCGCCCGAGCCGCAACAGCCTCCGGACGACGGGACAGCAAACTCACCAGCACAAAACTCACCAGGCCCACGCCCAGGCTGTAGTAGATCGGTGTATTGGCGTCCAAACCATCCTTGATCATGAACACCAACGCGGTCACAAAGCCCAGGGTCATGGAGGTGATCGCCCCGGAAGTTGTCGCACGCTTCCAGAAAATCGCCCCGATCAGCGGGATCAACATGCCGCCCACCAACAGGTTATACGCCAGGGTCAGTGCGCTGATCACATCACTCACCACCAGCGCGATACCCAACACAGCGATACCGGTCAGCAAGGTAAACAGACGGTTGATCTTCAAGCTCGACTGCTTGCCACCACGCAGGCGCGGCAGCAGGTCTTCGGTCAATACGGTGGAAGCGGCGAGCAAGCCGGCGCTGGCGGTGGACATCATCGCAGCCAGTGCAGCGGCGATCACCAGGCCGCGGATACCGTCGGGCAGCGAGACTTTGACGATGGCGGCGAACGCATTGTTGACGTTGTCCAGGTCCGGGATCAGTACGTGGGCGGCCATGCCGATCAGCGCACAGGCCAGGCCGTAGAGGATGCAGTAGAAACCGGCGAAGGTGCCTGCGTACTGGGCGACCTTTTCGTCGCGGGCGGTGAACACCCGTTGCCAGATGTCCTGGCCGATCAGGATGCCGAAGAAGTAGATCATGAAGTAGGTGATGATGGTGTCCCAGCCGATTTCAGTGAAGCTGAAATTCGACGCGGGCAGCTTGGCCACCAATTCATCCCAACCGCCGACGCGGTACAGGCAGATTGGCAGCAGGATAAACATCAGGCCGACCGTCTTGATCACGAACTGCACGATGTCGGTCAGGGTCAGCGACCACATGCCGCCAATGGTCGAGTACACCACCACCACGCCACCGCCTACCAATACCGACATCCAGAACGGCAGGTCGAACAACACTTGCAGCACGGTGCCGATGGCCAGGATCGAGGTCACGCCGATCATCAGCGCGTAGGCCAGCATGATCACCGCACTGGCCTGGCGGGCCATGGGGTTGTAGCGTTTCTCCAGGACCTGGGTCACGGTGAAGATTTTCAGTTTCAGCAGCGGCTTGGCCAGGAACAGGTTCAGCGCAATGATCCCCGCGCCCAGCGCGGCGCACAGCCAGAAACCGGAAATACCATGTACATAGCCCAGGCGCACGGTGCCGACGGTGGACGCACCGCCCAGCACCGTGGCGGCCATGGTGCCCATGTACAGCGTCGGGCCGAGGTTGCGGCCGGCCACCAGGTAGTCTTCATGGGTCTTGGCGCGGCGCATGCCGTAGTAGCCGAGCACCAGCATGCCGGCGGCGTAGATGAGGACGACGAATAGATCTAAGGCCATGACGGCGAGTCTCCGATTATCTTTTTTATGTGGGGCTAAAGGGGGCTGTGTGGCGAGGGAGCGTGCTCCCGCTGGGCTGCGCGGCAGCCCCAATCCATTCCATGCAATTCATCAGGCGGCCTCGCGACTGCTGCGCAGTCGAACGGGAGCAGGCTCCCTCGCCACAGTCGGCCCGTAGACGGCAGCCGGTTCAGGGAACACGCGAAGCAGTGTCAGGTACACCAGCGAGGCCAGGCCCAGGGTCACCGGCAAGCTGATGTCGATGCCATCGGCGAGGTTGCCCAGCGGCCCGACAAACTGCCCCGGCAGGTTGACGAAGCACAGGCCCACCAGCGCACTCGGGATCCAGGCCCCCAGGCCGCGCCAGTTCCAGCCATGGCTGAACCAGTAGCGCCCGCCGGTTTCGCCGCGAGTGAACACTTGCAGGTCATCCGGGCAGTAGTAACCCCGGCGCACGATCAGGCCGATGATCATCATCACCATCCACGGCGTGGTGCAGGTGATGATCAGCACGGCGAAGGTCGACACGCTCTGCACCAGGTTGGCGGCGAAACGTCCGATAAAGATGAAGGCAATCGACATCACCCCGATCAGCAGCGTCGCCTTGACCCGGGACAGCAGGCGCGGGAACACGCTGGACATGTCCAGGCCGGTGCCATACAGCGAGGTGGTGCCGGTGGACATGCCGCCGATCACCGCGATCAGGCACACCGGCAGGAAGAACCAGCTCGGTGCCACCGCCAGCAGGCCGCCGACATAGTTGTTGGCCGCGATATAGTCCGGTGCCTTGACTGCCACGATGGTCGCGGTGGCCAGGCCGAACAGGAACGGGATCAACGTGGCGATCTGCGCAAACACCACCGCCAGCATGATCCGCATCTTCGAGGTTTCCCGCGGGATGTAGCGCGACCAGTCACCGAGGAACGCGCCGAAGGAAATCGGGTTGCTCATGGCCACCAGTGCTGCACCGATAAACGCCGCCCAGAAGCCGGTCTGGCCGAGGGCAACGGTGCCGGCGAAGTGGCTGTCGAAGGCCGGCGCGAAGGCGAAGATCCCCAGCAGGAACAGCAGGCTCGCCGCCCACACTGCGATGCGGTTGACCCACAGCATGAAGCGAAAGCCGTAGATGCACACCGTCAGCACGAGAATGGCGAAGACGCCGTAGGCCAGGCCCAGGGTCAGGTCGGTTTCCGGCAAGCCCACCAGACGTTTCGCACCGCCCACCAGCGCATCGCCTGAACTCCACACCGACAGTGAGAAGAACGCAATAGCGGTCAGCAGCGACAGGAACGAGCCGACAATCCGCCCGTGCACACCAAAGTGCGCACCGGAAGACACGGCGTTGTTGGTGCCATTGATCGGACCGAACAGACCCATGGGGGCGAGGATCACCGCACCCACCAGCACGCCCAGCACAATCGCCCAGACGCCGGCCTGGAACGACAAGCCAAACAGCACCGGAAAGCTCCCCAGCACCGCGGTGGCGAAGGTGTTGGCACCGCCGAAAATCAGGCGAAACAAATCCTTCGGCCCGGCGGTACGTTCGTGGTCCGGGATCTGTTCGACGCCGTTGGTTTCTATGTTGCGAATACTGTTTTCGTT
Source organism: Pseudomonas sp. P7779 (assembly GCF_013386315.1). Taxonomy (NCBI): domain Bacteria; kingdom Pseudomonadati; phylum Pseudomonadota; class Gammaproteobacteria; order Pseudomonadales; family Pseudomonadaceae; genus Pseudomonas; species Pseudomonas sp. P7779. Next base: position 26,406 of record NZ_JACARZ010000067.1, read on the forward strand.
GTTTTTATTATTCATGATCTGCTCCGATCACATTGGCTAATGGGGCGGCAGCCCTTCCGGCATAGCGGACAAATGTTCGTGACAGGCCAGCCACAGGCCTTCTTTTTGTTGTGTGCGATCCCCTTGCCGCTTGAAGACAATGGTCTCGCGTTCCTGGCTAAAGAATTGCTCCCCGTTCATGCGCAGCTCGGTGGCCACGTCATGCACAAATACCGCGACGTCACCGTGCAGGCTGACGAAAGCGTTGCTTGAGGTGCAGGACAGCACCTCAAATCCCTCGTCCCGGCGCCAGCTGTCCCACAACACCTGGTAGGCATCGCGACTCAGCAGCGGCTGGGGGAGGGTGTAGAACACGAAGCTGGCGTCGGCACTGAACGCACCGAAGTAGGCGTCGCGATCATTGCGGGCGAAGGCCGACACCAGGTCGGCCGCGGCTTTTAATACCTCGGCCTGGGCGCTCATCAGCGGTGCGCCACGCCCGGCAATACGCAGAGCATTTCGTACAGCAGGTTGGCGCCCAGCAGCGAGGTGTTGCCGGTGGTGTCGTACGGCGGCGAAACTTCTACCAGGTCGCAACCAATCAGATCCAGGCCTTGGCAGCCGCGGATGATTTCAATCGCCTGGATCGTGGTCAAGCCACCGATTTCCGGGGTGCCGGTGCCGGGCGCCCATGCTGGGTCGATGCCGTCGATATCGAAGCTCAAGTACACCGGGCCACCGCCGACTTTCTCGCGCACTTCAGCCATCAGAGGCGCCAGGGAGTGATGCCAGCATTCTTCGGCCTGGACCACACGGAAGCCCTGTTTGCGGCTCCAGTTGAAGTCTTCGGCGGTGTAGCCCTGGGCGCGCAGGCCGATTTGCACCACGCGGTCGCAATCCAGCAAGCCTTCTTCCACCGCGCGGCGGAAGGTGGTGCCGTGGGCGATTTTCTCGCCGAACATGTGGTCGTTGACGTCGGCGTGGGCATCGATGTGCACCAGCCCGACCTTGCCGTGTTTCTTGTGGATCGCCCGCAGGATCGGCAGGGTGATGGTGTGGTCACCGCCCAGGGTCATCGGGATCACGTTGTGTTCGAGGATCTCGTCGTAGGCTTCTTCGATGATGCGCACGGCGTCCAGCAGGTTGAAGGTGTTGATCGCCACGTCGCCGATGTCGGCAACCGACAGCGAGTCAAACGGCGCGGCTCCGGTGGCCATGTTGTAAGGGCGGATCATCACCGATTCGGCGCGAATTTCCCGCGGCCCGAAACGGGTGCCGGCACGCAGGGAGGTGCCGATGTCCAGGGGCACGCCGACGAAGGCGGCATCCAGGCCCTTGGCCGATTGCAGATGGGGAAGACGCATCATGGTGGCGATGCCGGCGAAGCGCGGCATTTCGTTGCCGCCCAGTGGTTGGTGGAAAATCTTGTCCACGGGATTGCCTCATCGTTTTGTTTATTAGAAGCCGATTCTGCGAAATGCATGGGAAGGGAAGAATCGGCAGGGGCAAATACTTAGTTCAGATTTTTCTAAACTAATGCCTGAGGTAAACTCGGTTCAAATGTGGGAGCGGGCTTGCTCGCGAATACGGTGTGTCAGTCACGGAGGGTTCGATTGATCCACCGCATTCGCGAGCAAGCCCGCTCCCACAGGTTTTATGTTCGCCTCTGGAGAGCCCATGGCCAACGCCTTGCCCGACCTGAAACTCCTGCGCATCTTCGTCAGCGTCGTGCGGCACCAGGGTTTCGCCAATGCCCAGCACGAACTCAACCTGTCGACCTCGGCCATCAGCACTTACATGAGCCAGCTGGAAGCCGCGTTGGGCCTGGTGCTGTGCCATCGCGGGCGGGGCGGGTTCAGCCTCACCAGCAAGGGCGAGTTGTTCCATCAGGAAACCCTGCGCCTGCTGGGCGAGCTGGAAGGCTTCGAGCAATACGCCGCCGCGCTCAAAGGCGAACTGCGCGGCACCCTGAAACTCGGCGTACTCGACTCCACCGTCAGCGACAAGGCCTTGCCGTTTGCCGAAGTGATCGGCGCCTACAGTCAGGAACACCCGGCGGTGCATTTGCACCTGTCGGTGATGAGTCCTTACGAGTTGCAACTCGGCGTCCAGGATAATCGCCTGGACCTGGCCATCGGTGCGTTTTCCAACCGGATGAGCGGGCTGATCTATATGCCGCTGTACCGCGAACAGCACTGGCTGTATTGCAGCACCCGTCACCCATTGTTCAACGAGCGGCGCATTCCCGAACAAGTCATCACCCAGCAACGCATGGTCGGTCGTGGTTACTGGAGCCAGGCCGAACTGGCGCGTCACGGCTTCAAGCACAGCGCCGCCACGGTGGAAAGTATGGAGGCGCAATTGATCCTGGTGCTGTCCGGCGCCTATATCGGCTACCTCCCGGAGCACTACGCCCAGGCCTGGGCCGACAAAGGGGATTTGCGGGTACTGCTGCCGGCAACCTTTGGTTACCAGGCGCCGTTCTCGATGATCATGCGCCGGGGCCGCAGCCGCGAACCCCTGATCCAGACCTTCCGCGATTTACTCAAAGCCCAGCTCAACCAGGCCTGAAAACCCATGTCCAGACCCCAATGCTCCCGCTGCCTGCGGCCCACCACTCACTGCCTGTGCGCGCTGATTCCCCGGCTGGATAGCCGAACCCGGGTGTTGCTGTTGCAGCATCCGAGTGAGGTCAATCACGCCTTGAATACCGCGCGGTTGGCGGCGCTGGGCTTGGTGAATGCGCAGTTGGTGGTGGGGGAGGTGTTTGAGGATTTGCAGGCGTTGTTGAATCCGCCGGGTTATCAGGCGCGTCTGTTGTTTCCGGACGAAAATGCCCAACCCTTGCAGGCCTATACGCCATCCGACGAACCGTTGCTGTTGGTGGTGCCGGACGGTACCTGGCGCAAGGCGCGCAAGTTGCTGCACCTCAATCCTTTATTGGCGGCGCTGCCTCGGGTGACGCTGGCGGAAGGCGCCGTGTCCCGTTATCGGCTGCGCAAGGCACCGGGGCCCGGGGCGTTGTCGACGGTGGAGGCCATCGTGCAGGCGTTGCAGGTGCTTGAAGCGCCCACCTCATTTGAGACGCTGCTGAAACCGTTCGAGGCATTGATCGAAGGACAGATTGCCGCGATGGGCGATGAAGTGTTCCAGAGAAACCACGGCCCCGCCTGAGTTATTCCATTAAGCGATAAGCACCACACTTTGCGTGATATGGCCCGCCAGCCTTTCCCGGTATGATAGTCGCCCCCGCAGTCTGGATTGCGAATACGCCATGACCTTGCAGTACCCCACCATCGCCGATTGCGTCGGCAACACCCCGCTGGTCCGCTTGCAGCGCCTGCCGGGCAACACCAGCAATACCTTGTTGCTCAAGCTCGAAGGGAACAACCCGGCCGGCTCGGTCAAGGACCGCCCGGCGTTGTCGATGATCACCCGCGCCGAGTTGCGTGGGCAGATCAAGCCCGGCGACACCCTGATCGAAGCCACCTCCGGTAACACCGGGATTGCCCTGGCCATGGCCGCGGCGATCAAGGGCTACAAGATGGTCCTGATCATGCCCGACAACGGCAGCGCCGAGCGCAAGGCGGCGATGACCGCCTACGGCGCCGAGTTGATCCTGGTCACCCAGGAAGAAGGCATGGAAGGTGCCCGCGACCTCGCCGAGCGTATGGCTGCCGAAGGCCGTGGCCTGGTGCTGGACCAGTTCGCCAACGGCGACAACCCCGAGGCGCACTACACCACCACTGGCCCGGAAATCTGGCGCCAGACCCAGGGCACCATCACTCACTTCGTGAGTTCGATGGGCACCACCGGCACCATCATGGGCAATTCGCGCTACCTCAAGGAGCAGAATCCCGAGATCCAGATCGTCGGCCTGCAACCGATGGAAGGCGCAGCGATCCCGGGGATCCGTCGTTGGCCCGAAGAGTACTTGCCGAAGATCTACAACGCGGCTCGCGTCGATCGCATCATCGACATGGCCCAGCGTGAGGCCGAAGACACCACCCGCCGCCTGGCCCGTGAAGAAGGCATCTTCTGCGGCGTGTCGTCCGGTGGCGCCGTGGCCGGGATGTTGCGCTTGTCCCAGGAGTTGGAAAACGCGGTGATCGTCGCGATCATCTGTGACCGTGGCGACCGTTACCTGTCGACCGGCATTTTCGACGCGCCCAACTGATGGCCAAGCACGAGAGAGGCCTGCGCTTCCAACCGACGGGCGGTAGCCGGGCCCCACAGATTCCCGTAGGCAAGAAGCAGCGCCTGACCATCGAGCGCCTGGCCAACGACGGCCGTGGCATTGTGTTCTTTGAAGGCCGCACCTGGTTTGTCGTGGGTGCGCTGGCCGGTGAAGAGGTGGAAGCGCGGGTGTTGGGCGCCCACGGCAAAGTGGTCGAGGCGCGCACCGAGCGCGTATTTACCGCCAGCGAACTGCGCCGTCCGGCACCCTGTGTCCACGCCGGCCGTTGCGGCGGTTGCAGCCTGCAACACTTGCCCCATGACGAACAACTCGCCCTGAAACAGCGCATGCTCGCCGAGCAATTATCCCGTGTGGCCGGTGTCGAACCCCAGGAGTGGGCCGCGCCTTTGAGCGGGCCGGAATTCGGCTATCGTCGCCGCGCCCGCGTGGCCGTGCGCTGGGATGCCAAGGCGAAGAAACTTGAAGTCGGGTTTCGTGCCGTGGCCAGCCAGGACATCGTCGCCATCGACGATTGCCCGGTGCTGGTACAGGCCTTGCAACCGATCATGCAGCGTTTGCCCAACATGCTGCGGCGCTTGAGCAAGCCTCAGGCATTGGGGCATGTGGAATTATTCAGTGGTTCGTCGATTGCCGTGTTGTTGCGACACATGGCGCCCTTGTCCGAAGCGGACCTGACGATCCTGCAGGAATTTTGCACGTTCCATGAAGCCCAACTGTGGCTGCATGGCGAGGGCCAGCCGCAACCGGTCGAACCAGACCAGGCCTTGGGCTATCGTCTGGAACCGTGGGATTTGCAGTTGGCGTACCGCCCGGGAGACTTTGTGCAGGTCAACGCCGGGGTCAACCAGGCGATGGTCGCCCAGGCGCTGGATTGGCTGGCGCCGGAGCCCGACGAGCGGGTGCTGGATTTGTTTTGTGGCTTGGGCAACTTCGCCTTGCCGCTGGCCCGCCAAGTGCGGGAAGTGGTGGCGGTGGAAGGCGTGCAGGCCATGGTGGACCGGGCGGCACAGAATGCCGTCAGCAATAATTTGCATAATGTTCAGTTTTTTCAGGCCGATTTGTCCCAGCCTTTGACCGACGCGGAATGGGCCAAACAGGGCTTTTCTGCGGTACTCTTGGACCCACCCCGCGATGGTGCCCTGGAGGTTGTGCGCAAGCTCGCTACCCTGGGGGCTGATCGCCTGGTGTATGTGTCCTGCAATCCGGCAACGCTGGCGCGGGACACGGTCGAGTTGGTCAAGCAAGGCTACCGGCTAAAACGTGCCGGGATCCTCGACATGTTTCCCCAGACGGCCCATGTCGAGGCCATGGCGTTATTTGAAGCGGGCTAGGATGCCCGTTTAATCCGACTGGCCTGCATCTCCTGGGCCTGTGACCTGCCAGGGAGCGTGCACAAGCTTTTTTTGTAAAGCAGGTCAGCGATGATTTTGACGCACTAAAAGGTGCGTCGTAGGGAAGGTAAGCAAGATGGTACAGGTGAGAGCACACCAGCCGATCAACACCGACGGCAGTATCAATCTCGAGGCATGGCTGGATCATGCCATCAGTGTCGACCCGGCACTGGACCGTGAAGCCTTGAAAGCAGCCTGCGAGTTCGCTCGTGAGTCTGAACAGCAAGACAATGCGGCGAAGAACCTGTGGGCCGAAGGCACTTCAAGCTTTCGCACCGGGTTGGAAATCGCCGAGATCCTCGCCGATCTCAAGCTCGATCAGGATTCGCTGATCGCGGCGGTGCTGTATCGCGGCGTGCGTGAAGGGCATATTCAACTGCCCACCGTCAGCCAGCGTTTCGGCACCGTGGTGGCCAAGCTGATCGACGGCGTGCTGCGCATGGCGGCGATCAGTGCCAGCCTCAGCCCGCGCCAGTCGATGGTGCTGGGCACCCAGGGCCAGGTGGAAAACCTGCGCAAGATGCTGGTGGCGATGGTCGACGACGTGCGCGTCGCCTTGATCAAGCTGGCCGAGCGTACCTGCGCGATTCGGGCGGTGAAAACCGCCGACGACGAAAAGCGCAACCGCGTCGCCCGCGAGGTGTTCGACATCTACGCGCCGCTCGCCCACCGCCTGGGCATCGGCCATATCAAGTGGGAACTGGAGGACTTGTCCTTCCGTTACCTCGAACCCGATCAATACAAACAGATTGCCACGCTGCTCCATGAGCGGCGGCTGGACCGTGAGCGCTTTATCGCCGACGTGATGAGCCAGTTACGCACGGAATTGCAGGCCACCGGCGTTGAAGCCGACATCAGCGGCCGGGCCAAACACATCTATTCCATCTGGCGCAAAATGCAGCGCAAGGGCCTGGCCTTCAGCCAGATCTACGACGTGCGCGCCGTGCGTGTGCTGGTGCCGGAAATGCGCGACTGCTACACCGCGCTGGGTATCGTGCACACGCTGTGGCGGCACATCCCCAAGGAATTCGACGACTACATCGCCAATCCCAAGGAAAACGGTTACCGCTCATTGCACACGGCAGTGATCGGCCCCGAGGGCAAGGTGCTGGAAGTACAGATCCGCACCCACGCGATGCACGAAGAGGCGGAGCTGGGCGTATGCGCTCACTGGCGCTACAAGGGCACCGACGTCAAGGCCGGGTCGAACCAGTACGAAGAGAAAATCTCCTGGTTGCGCCAGGTGCTGGAGTGGCACGAAGAGCTGGGCGACATCGGCGGTTTGGCCGACCAGCTGCGGGTAGATATCGAACCTGACCGGGTCTACATCTTCACCCCCGACGGCCACGCGATCGACCTGCCCAAGGGCGCCACACCGCTGGATTTTGCGTACCGGGTGCACACCGAGATCGGCCACAACTGCCGTGGCGCCAAGATCAACGGGCGCATCGTGCCGCTCAACTACAGCCTGCAGACCGGTGAACAGGTCGAGATCATTACCAGCAAGCACGGTACGCCGAGCCGCGACTGGCTGAACCCGAACCTGGGCTACATCACCACGTCCAGGGCGCGGGCGAAGATCGTCCATTGGTTCAAGTTGCAGGCGCGCGACCAGAACGTCGCCGCCGGCAAGACCTTGCTCGAGCGCGAATTGGCACGCCTGGGCCTGCCGCAGGTGGACTTCGACAAGCTGGCCGAAAAGGCCAACATGAAGATCGCCGAAGACATGTTCGCCGCCCTCGGTGCCGGCGATCTGCGCCTGGCGCAGTTGGTCAACCTGGCCCAGCAACTGGTTGAGCCGGAGCGGGGCAGCGAGCAGCTGGAACTGATTCCACGCAAGGCCACCGGCTACAAGCCGGGCAAGCGCGGCGATATCCAGATCCAGGGCGTCGGCAACCTGATGACGCAAATGGCCGGCTGCTGCCAGCCATTGCCGGGCGACGCCATCGTCGGTTACATCACTCAGGGCCGCGGGGTGAGCATTCACCGCCAGGACTGTGCCTCGGTGTTGCAACTGGGCGGGCGCGAGCCGGAGCGGATCATCCAGGTCAGTTGGGGCCCGGTGCCGGTGTTGACCTATCCGGTGGACATCATCATTCGTGCCTACGACCGTTCCGGGCTGCTGCGTGATGTGTCGCAGGTGCTGCTCAATGAGCGGATCAACGTGCTGGCGGTCAACACCCGCTCGAACAAAGAGGACAACACGGCGCTGATGTCCCTGACCATCGAGATTCCGGGGCTGGACGCGTTGGGTCGGTTGCTGGGGCGTATTTCCCAGTTGCCGAACATTATTGAGACCCGGCGTAATCGCACGCCATGAGTAGCTGGACGAGCGCGGACTGAAATGTGGGAGCGGGCTTGCTCGCGAAGGCGATGTGTCTGTCAAATATCAGGCAACTGACACGACGCCTTCGCGAGCAAGCCCGCTCCCACATTTGATCCTCAGCGTTCCCACTTCTGCGGAAAGAGACTGATGTATTCACTTGAAGACCTGTTGCACCTGATGAACCGCCTGCGCGACCCGCAATACGGTTGCCCGTGGGACATCAAGCAAACCTACGCCACCATCGTCCCCCACACCCTGGAAGAAGCCTACGAAGTCGCCGATGCGATCGAGCGCGGGGATTTTGATCACCTGCAAGGTGAGCTGGGCGACCTGTTGTTCCAGGTGGTGTATTACAGCCAGCTGGCGCGGGAAGAAGGGCGCTTCGAATTCGCCGGGGTGATCGACAGCATTACCCGCAAGTTGATTCGCCGTCACCCGCATGTGTTTCCCACGGGAGACTTGTACGCGCCGCTGGATATTCCGCAGCTGAGCGAAGAGCAGGTCAAGCAGCGTTGGGAAGAAATAAAGGCCGAGGAGCGTGCGGAAAAGTCCGACGTCCCACAGCAGTTATCCCTGCTGGATGATGTGCCCACAGCCTTGCCGGCGCTTTCCCGCGCCGCCAAATTGCAAAAGCGTGCCGGGCAGGTGGGTTTCGACTGGCCGGCCGCGTTGCCCGTGGTGGATAACGTGCGCGAAGAGCTGGATGAAGTGCTCGAAGCCATGGCCGATAACGACCCGGCAGCCATCGCCGATGAAGTAGGTGACCTGCTGTTTGCGGCGGTCAACCTGGCCCGTCACCTCCAGGTCGACCCGGAAGCAGCCTTGCGTTTAGCCAACGCTAAATTCGAACGACGTTTCCGATTTATCGAACAGGCATTGCGCGAGACCCACCGTCCCATAGAAGATTGCACCCTCGAAGAGTTGGACGCCCTGTGGGGCGAAGCCAAACGCCAGGAAAAGAATCTGTCCAGCTGCGGCTGAGCCGTTGCCCAAGTGAGTAAGCACCATGAGCATTTCCCTTCGCGACCAGTTGCTCAAAGCAGGCCTGGTCAACCAAAAGCAGGCCAAGCAGGTCGGCAAAGAGAAACAGAAACAGCAGCGCCTGGTGCATAAAGGCCAGGCCGAAGCGGACGACAGCCAGGCGCGCCTGGCCATCCAGGCGCATGCCGAAAAGGTCAAGCGCGACCAGGAGCTGAACCGTCAGCAGCAGGAAAAAGCCGAGGCCAAGGCCCGCGTTGCGCAGGTCAAGCAATTGATCGAAACCTCGCGCCTGCCCAAGCTGACCACCGAGGACTACTACAACTTCGTGGATGACAAGAAGGTCAAGCGCCTGTCGGTCAACACGCTGATGCGTAACAAGCTGAGCAACGGCTCCCTGGCGATCGTGCATCACGGTGGCGGTTACGAGGTGATCCCGCGCGAAGCCGCGCTGAAGATCCAGGAGCGGGCGCCAGAGCGCATCGTCCAGATGAACGTCCTGACCGAAAGCCAGGTGCCGGATGAGGATGATCCGTACGCCGCCTACCAGATCCCTGATGACCTGATGTGGTAATGCGTTAGAAACTCCATTGTGGCAAGGGAGCTTATTGTGGTGAGTGAGCTTGTTGTGGCGAGGCAGCTCGCTGTGGCGAGGGAGCTTGCTCCCGCTGGGGCGCGAAGCGCCCCCAAAATCCCAAACCCAAACCCAAATAAACACAAACCCCGCTCAAAAGGCGGGGTTTGTGTTTATAGACACTCCAGCTGCGTGGGGCTGGTTATCTACAGGATTTCAGAGTTTCAGGAGCTTTGCGCCTGGCGTTTCATCTCAAGGGTCTCGAGCTCGTTTTTATAATTATGAGCTTCGGCCTCGTCGTGAAACATGCCGACCAGCAGGTCTTGCTGGTGTACATCCCAGATGTGAATCCCGTGGGCTACTGCTTCATGGGACATATGTTCATCGTCGCGTTCAGTTACTTTTACAGTCATCTGCTTGCTCCAATCTCTGGTTGATCTGCGGCAAGGCGTCGCAGGCCTTTGTTATATGATTTGTTAGCTTGCTAAGTAAATAACCAGGAATTGCAACACACCTTTACAGAAACTGGAGTAATCCCGCGAGCCCACGGAAACCGCGACATTGCGTCGCAGGGCGCTGAGTTTTATGACAAAAGTTTCATGTTGGCGTCAGGCGACAGGCGAAAAAAAGCCCCGCGTACGCGAGGCTCTTTCATTGCGCAGAGGATCAGCTGCCTTTGACAGCCTTGCCGTCAACGGTACCGTCTTGCAGCATGATGTTGTATTCCTTGCCGTCAGTCTCGACCTGGCGCAGGGCAACCAGGATGCCGCCCCAGTCCTTGGCAAACCACATTTGGGTAATGCGCTTGCTTTGAGTCGGGTCACGCACGCGCTCGACCTTGATCGCATCGATGGAGCCGGCTTTGGTCTGGACCTTTTCCGGGCCGATCACGCGGAAGTCGTAGGTATCGACATCAGTGCCTTCGACGACGTTGTAGCTCATGCTTTTCTTGCCGGCTGCCACATCGCGCTGCAATGCCAACTGGTAGGTCGACTTGTCGAGCATGCCGCTTTGAAGGGCCACGTTGACCGGGTCCTTGTTTTCAAAGCCGGTGACTTTCTTGGCCGTCTGATCGAAGTCGAGGTTGATCTTCTTCGTCTTGCCCAGGCCACCGCGTTCGAAGGTGTAGCTCACCGGTTGCAGGGCGTCTTTGTCGAAGCGGATCACGCTGGTTTCAGTCAGGCTGGCGATCATCATGGAAGCCTTGAAATTCAAGGTCCAGCTGCCGTTGTCATTCTTGGTCAGGCTGCGTTCTGCCGAACCACTCATGGGCAACTGTTTCCAGTCGGCGGTGTAGCTGGCGGAGAAAGGGTGAAGGTCTGCCGCTTGCACGGCAGGCAAGGCGAACAGCGCAAAAGCGAAGAGCAGGGCGCGACGCATAAAGTCTCCTAGGTTCGAATCAAGTGGCCGCTGGCCGCAAGTAACTGACCGTCCAATAATGCACCGTGGTCGCCAAGAATCAACCGTCCCTCAGCGAACCAGCGAACAGCCAGCGGGTAAATCCTGTGTTCCTGGGCGTGAACCCGTTGCGCAAGCGTCTGCGCAGAGTCCGCAGACTCTACCGGAACTACTGCCTGTACGACCAGAGGCCCGCCATCGAGTTCCTCGGTGACAAAGTGCACGCTGCAGCCGTGCTCGGTGTCGCCGGCCTCCAGGGCACGCTGGTGGGTGTGTAACCCTTTGTATTTTGGCAGCAGGGACGGGTGGATATTCAGCAGACGCCCGTTGTAGTGACGCACGAAGTCAGCGCTGAGAATGCGCATGAAGCCGGCCAGTACCACGAGTTTGGGGTTGAAGGCGTCGATCAGTTCGATCAAGGCGCTGTCGAAGGCCTCGCGGCCTTCGAAAGCCTTGTGATCCAGGGAGCGGGTGTCGATACCTGCGTCCCTGGCGCGTTGCAGGCCGTAGGCGTCGCTGCGGTTGGAAATCACCGCAGCGATGCGCACCGGGCTGTCGCCGGCGCGCGTGCTGTCGATCAGGGCCTGCAAGTTACTGCCGGTGCCGGAGAGCAGCACCACGACATCACAGGTTGCAGGCATCAGTGCGCCTTAAGGTTCTTCAGTTCAACCTGAGCCGCGCCTTCAGGGGCGGTAGCGATCTGGCCGATGACCCAAGGCTGTTCGCCGGCTTCACGCAATACGTTCAGCGCGCTTTCAACGTGCTCTTGAGCCACGCAGATGACCATGCCCACGCCGCAGTTCAGCACGCGGTGCATCTCGGTTTCGTTGACGTTGCCTTTCTCTTGCAGCCAGTCGAAGACTGCCGGGCGCTGCCAGCTGGCCACGTCGACAATCGCCTGGGCGCCTTTAGGCAGTACGCGCGGGATGTTGTCCAGCAGGCCGCCACCGGTGATGTGGGCCATGGCCTTGACCGCGCCGGTGTCCTTGATCAGCTTGAGCAACGGCTTCACGTAGATGCGGGTCGGGGCCATCAGCAGGTCGGTCAAGGGCTTGCCGTCGAGCTGGATGGTTTCGATGTCGGCGCCGGACACTTCGATGATCTTGCGGATCAGCGAGTAGCCGTTGGAGTGCGGGCCGGACGATGGCAGGGCCAGCAGGGCGTCACCGGCAGCCACCTTGGAACCGTCGATGATTTCGGATTTTTCGACAACACCGACGCAGAAACCGGCCAGGTCGTAGTCTTCGCCTTCGTACATGCCTGGCATTTCAGCGGTTTCGCCGCCGACCAGGGAGCAGCCGGACAGTTCGCAGCCAGCGCCAATGCCGGTGACCACCTGGGTAGCGGTCTCGACGTTGAGCTTGCCGGTGGCGTAGTAGTCAAGGAAGAACAGCGGCTCGGCGCCGCACACCACCAGGTCGTTCACGCACATGGCAACCAGGTCGATGCCGATGCTGTCGTGCTTGTTCAGGTTCAGTGCCAGGCGCAGCTTGGTGCCTACACCGTCGGTGCCGGAGACCAATACAGGCTGCTTGTAGCCGGCCGGGATCTCGCAGAGGGCGCCAAAACCGCCCAGGCCGCCCATGACTTCGGGGCGCGCAGTGCGCTTGGCGACGCTCTTGATGCGTTCGACCAATGCTTCACCGGCGTCGATGTCTACACCGGCGTCCTTGTAGCTCAGGGAGGGTTGCTTGCTCATGATCCAGGCCTTTAGGGGGGATTCAGGGGTAACGACCGAATGCGGCGGGTGTACCGAAACCTGAAGTTTCAGCACGGCCTGCCATTGACGGTCTGCGAAGGCGCGCGATTTTATCAGGCTTGAGGGGCAGCGGCCATCCTCGGGCCGACGGGCAGGGGCAATAGCTGTTAAAAAAATCGCTAATCGAGTCGGTCACAGGCCCTATTAAGGTATAGCCTTTAACTCGCTATCGTTATGACAGTACAAAAACTTGCCGAGACCCTGTGAATGTTTTGCCGGTCGCTGTGGTCACAGCCTTGCTCAACAGTGTTCACGCGGTCTGTTCCAACCGCTTATTTGCCGTTCGGGAATCTTCTTTCATGGGTCTGAGTAAATATTTTTTTGTGGGCTGCTTGTCGTTGGTCAGCCTGGCGAGTCATGCCGAAACCCTCAATGGTCTCTATCAAGTGCTGGAGCCGGTCAGCAGTCAGTCTCCCCAGGAGCGCGACCAGGCGACCCAGCGTGCCCTGCAAACCCTGGTGATCCGCCTGACCGGCGACGCCAAGGCCGCCGATGGCCCGGGCCTGGCGGCGATCCGCAAAGACCCGCAACAAATCATCAGTCAGTATGGCTACGACGCCGGCCCGCCGGAAAGCCTGCAGGTGGATTTCGACCCGGTCAGCACCGACCGCGCGTTGCGTGGCGCGGGCCTGGCGCTGTGGGGCAGCAATCGGCCATCGATCCTCGGTTGGTGGCTGAACGACTCCGTGGAAGGCAGCAGCCTGGTCGGTGATGGCCAGGCCGTCGCCCAGCCGCTGCGCCGCGCGGCCCAGCACCGTGGTTTGCCGCTGCGTCTGCCATTGGGTGACCTGGACGAACAGATCGTCGCCACCGCCCCGAATCTTGAAAGCCCTGACGCCACACCGCTGCGCGCCGCGTCCGAGCGTTATGGTGCCGATGCCTTGCTGGCGGTGCATGCTCGCGAAGACGGCGGCCAATGGTCGGCCAAATGGCGCCTGTGGCTGGGGGATAAAAGCGAGCAGGGCACCGCCACCGGCACTGATACTGCCGCATTGGCTGACGCCGTGCTGCTGGCCGTCAGCGAACGCCTGGCACCACGCTTTGCGGTCAAGGCGGGCGCTGCCACCAGTGATCAGTTGCTGGAAGTGCAGGGCATGAATCTCGAGCATTACGCCGCCCTCGGCCATCTGCTGGAACCGTTCGGTGCCCAGCCAGTGCGCGTGGACGGCACTCGCATCGTTTATCGGGTGAATGGCAGCGCCGAGCAGCTGCGCACCCAGTTGAGCCTGGCCAAGTTGCAGGAAATCCCGGCAGGTGAAGCTCCGGCTCCGCAGCCGGTGGTAGAAGGCGCGCAACCGGCACCGGTCGAGCCGACGCCGCAGCTACGTTTTCATTGGTAAGTGTTCTTCCTTCTTATATAGAAGCAGGAAGCAAATAACAGAGGGAGTGGTTTATGGCGGATACGCGTCGTTGGGTGTGGCTTGGCGGGATTGTCCTGCTGTGCGTTTTTGTGTTCCTGCTGCATTCGATCCTGACGCCGTTCCTGGTCGCGTTACTGCTGGCCTACCTGTTCGATCCGGTGGTGGATCGCCTGGAAAAGATCGGCCTGTCACGTACCTGGGGCGTGGTGGCGGTGTTTGCGTTGTTCACCTTGATCATCACGGCGCTGGTCCTGGTGCTGGTGCCGATGTTGGCCAAGCAGTTGTTCAAGCTCTATGAGCTGGCGCCGCAGATGCTCGACTGGCTGCAACACACGGCCATGCCGTGGGCGCAGGCCAAGCTGGGGTTGGCAGACGGCTTCTGGAAGTTCGACAAGGTCAAGGCGGCCATCAGCGAGCACATGGGCCAGACCACCGACATTGTCGGCGTGGTGCTGAGCCAGGCGACGGCGTCGAGCCTGGCGCTGATTGGCTGGCTGACCAACCTGGTGCTGATCCCGGTCGTGGCGTTCTACCTGCTGCGGGACTGGGACATCATGATGGCCAAGATCCGCGGCCTGCTGCCGCGCGACCGTGAGGAGCGCATTGTCTCCCTGGCCGAGGAGTGTCATGAGGTGCTCGGCGCCTTCGTCCGTGGCCAGTTGCTGGTGATGCTGGCGCTGGGGATCATCTACGCGGCGGGGTTGATGGCGATCGGCCTGGAACTGGGGCTGTTGATCGGCCTGATCGCCGGCCTGGCAGCCATCGTGCCTTATATGGGCTTCGTGATTGGTATCGGTGCGGCGCTGGTGGCCGGGTTGTTCCAGTTCCACGGCGACCTGTACCCGATGCTCGGGATCGTCGCGGTGTTCATGGTCGGCCAGGCCCTGGAAGGCATGGTGCTGACGCCGTTGCTGGTGGGCGACCGGATCGGCCTGCATCCGGTGGCGGTGATCTTTGCGATCCTGGCGGGCGGCGAGCTGTTCGGCTTTACCGGCATCCTGCTGGCGCTGCCGGTGGCGGCGGTGATCATGGTGCTGGTGCGCCATGTGCACGACTTGTACAAGGACTCGGACATGTACGCCGGAACCGACGAACCGGAGTTATAACCGCAGCATCACAAACCCGGCTCAAGGCCGGGTTTGTCATTTATCGGCTCTGGCGTTTCGCCATTGCGTCAAACATTCCTCACCAAATCCAACAAGTTAACGCAAACCTTTGATTTTGCTTGTGGTCTGCTGCATTGTGCGCCCGGCGTCACGGGTATAAACTTTGCAAACTTTACACAGAGGTCACTAACGGTTCGATTGGAACCGTTCAGTCAGCATGAAACCGATTCAGCTGCCCCTAGGTGTGCGTCTGCGTGACGACGCCACCTTTATCAATTACTACCCAGGCGCCAATGCCGCTGCACTCGGCTATGTCGAGCGGCTCTGCGAAGCCGACGCCGGGTGGACCGAAAGCTTGATCTACCTCTGGGGCAAGCACGGCGTGGGGCGTACCCACTTGTTACAGGCCGCTTGCCTGCGCTTCGAACAGATGGGTGAACCGGCGGTGTACCTGCCGCTGGCGGAGCTGCTGGACCGCGGTATCGAGATCCTCGACAACCTTGAACAATACGAACTGGTCTGCCTGGACGATTTGCAGGCAGTGGCGGGGCGGGCAGATTGGGAAGAGGCACTGTTCCATCTGTTCAACCGCTTGCGTGACAGCGGCCGGCGCTTGTTGATTGCCGCCTCCACCTCGCCACGTGAGCTGCCGGTGAAGCTGGCGGACTTGAAGTCGCGGCTGACCCTGGCGCTGATTTTCCAGATGCGCCCGTTGTCCGACGAAGACAAACTGCGGGCCCTGCAACTGCGTGCTTCGCGCCGCGGGTTGCACCTGACCGATGAAGTCGGGCATTTTATTCTCACCCGCGGTACACGCAGCATGAGCGCACTGTTCGACTTGCTCGAACAGCTCGACCAGGCTTCCTTGCAAGCCCAGCGCAAGCTGACTATTCCCTTCCTCAAAGAAACCCTGGGCTGGTAGCCAGCCCTTTAAAACCGGGGCTTTCGGCAAATTACAGGCGCCAGAAAACTTGCGTTTGGGCCGTTTTGGCCACGCAAATGGCTGGCATAGGGTGTTAAGGGCTTAGATGTCATAGTCCAAACAAGAAGTCACATAGATCACGATTGAATTTGCAAATCGATGTGATAGAAGGCATAGTCTCGGCTTCTTTACACATCAGCCACGGTCGTGCCCATGCTAAATCGCTTCGCACCCCTCGTGCCTCTCGCACTCGTTACCCTGTTGTTTGGTTGCGCCACCCACACTCAAAACGTGGCTGAGCAGCAAAAACCAGTACAGCAGTCCCAGGCAAAATTCGTTGCGTCGCAGTCTTCCACTGTTTATCAGGAAGAGATCGCAACTGAAAAAGAACTCGCCGACTTCGCCGGCGCCAAGCCTTACCAGCTTCCCGTTCTGGCCGACAGCATTCTCGAACGCGGCATGTCCCTGATCGGTACCCGTTACCGTTTCGGCGGTACCTCTGAAGCCGGTTTCGACTGCAGCGGTTTCATCGGCTACCTGTTCCGCGAAGAAGCCGGCATGAACCTGCCGCGTTCCACCCGCGAAATGATCAACGTGGATGCACCGTTGGTCGCGCGGAACAACCTCAAGCCCGGTGATCTGCTTTTCTTTAGTACGGCTGGCCGTGGTCGTGTCAGCCACGCCGGTATCTACCTGGGCGACAACCAGTTTATCCACTCCAGCAGCCGCCGCAGCGGTGGTGTGCGAGTCGACAACCTGGGTGACAGCTACTGGAGCAAAACCTTCATCGAAGCCAAGCGCGCCCTGGCGATGGCCCCGACTACCGTTACCGCCAGCAAGTAAAGTTAAAGTGATACTTGAAGTTTGACGTGTAAGCGCTAGAATCCCTGGACATTGTTGTAAATTGATCGCGCGAGCTTTGCTTGCGCGTTCTGTTTTTCAACGTTCGGCAGCGAAAGCCGCATCCAGATCAGGATTGTTCTGCCCATGTCGACCTCGGCCCGCCTAATTCTTCTCGTTTGCGCCGCGCTGCTCAGCGCCTGCGCAAGCCGTCCACCGCCTGCTCCCGTGGCCGTCAAGCCCAAGCCGGTGTTCAACACCTATGCCACCCAAAGTTTCTCGCCTGCGGCCGAAGACGTGCTTTTTCGTGCACTGGGCCTGGTCGGCACGCCTTATCGTTGGGGCGGCAACACGCCGGACTCGGGGTTTGATTGCAGTGGCTTGATCGGTTTCGTCTACCGTGACGCGGCGGGCATCTCCTTGCCACGTACCACTCGCGAGCTGATCGTGATGCGCGCCCAGGACGTGAGCGAAAACAACCTGCAGACCGGTGACCTGATCTTCTTCGCCACGGGTGGCGGCTCGCAGGTCAGCCACGCCGGGATCTACGTGGGAGAAGGGCGCTTTGTGCATGCGCCGCAAACCGGCGGTACGGTGAAGCTGGACACGCTGTCCAAAGCCTACTGGCAAAACGCCTACCTGAGCGCCAAGCGTGTGTTGCCAGCCGAGCACCTGGCACGAAACCCCTAGGAAAACACGAAACCAAATGTGGGAGCGGGCTTGCTCGCGAATGCGGTGGATCAGTCGATAACAAGCTGACTGACACACTGCATTCGCGAGCAAGCCCGCTCCCACATTTGTTTTGCGGTGTTTGCGAAGCTGGCTATTTAGCCGCCGACACTCGCCACACCTTGTTCCCCACGTCATCCGCCACCAGCAAATCCCCCTGCTTGTCGATCACCACGCCGACCGGGCGGCCCATGGCTTTCTCATCGCTATTGAGGAACCCGGTCAGCACATCCACCGGCTGGCCTTTGGGTTTGCCGCCTTCAAACGGCACGAAGATCACCTTGTAGCCACTGTGGGGCTTGCGGTTCCAAGAACCATGCTGGCCGATAAACGCGCCATTGCTGAATTGCGCCGGTAGCTTGCTGCCGTCGGCAAAGGTCAGTCCCAAGGAGGCTGTGTGCGGGCCCACCGCGTAGTCCGGGGCAATCGCCTTGGCTACCAGTTCCGGGTTCTGCGGACTCACCCGCACATCCACGTGCTGGCCGTAATAACTGAAGGGCCAGCCATAGAACGCGCCATCCTTGACCGAGGTGATGTAGTCCGGCACCAGGTCGCTGCCGATTTCATCGCGCTCATTGACCGCCGTCCACAGCTTGCCGCTTTGCGGTTCCCAAGCCATGCCGTTGGGGTTGCGCAGGCCGGAGGCGAAGATGCGGTGCTGGCCGGTAGCACGGTCCACTTCCCAGATCGCGGCGCGGCCTTGTTCGGCTTCCAGGCCGTTTTCCGCGACGTTGCTGTTGGAGCCCACGCTGACGTACAACTTGCTGCCGTCCTGGCTGGCGACCACGTTCTTGGTCCAGTGATGGTTGATGCTGCCGCCCGGCAAGTCGGTCACCGTGGTGCCGGCTTCCTTGATCGAGGTTTCGCCTGGCTGATAGGGGAAGCGCAGCAGCTTGTCCGAATCGGCCACATACAGGTCGCTGCCCACCAGTGTCATGCCGAACGGCGAGTTCAGGTTCTCCAGGAACACCGTGCGGGTTTCGGCTATGCCGTCGTGGTCGGCGTCCCGCAGCAGGGTGATGCGGTTGGGGCTCGGCACGGCGGCCCCGGCGCGGCCCATGACTTTCTCCATCACCCAGCCACGAATACCCTTGGAATCGTCCGGTTTGGGCGGCGCATTGGTTTCTGCCACCAGCACATCGCCATTGGGCAGCACATACAGCCAGCGCGGATGGTCCAGGCCTTCGGCAAACGCCGCTACTTGAGTGCCTGCCGCCGCCGTTGGCTTGGTGCCTTCGGGCCAGCCGATGGCCGGGGCGATATTCACCGTGGGGATCAGGGTTTTATTCGGTTCCGGCAGTTTGGGCGAGGGCCCGGTGCCGTCGGACACTTGCAGGGTAGAGCTTTCGCCGCAGGCGGCGAGGGTGCCGGCGAGCATGATCAGTAGGGCAAGTCGGGTCTTGTGCATGGTTTTCTCCTTAATACCTGTAGCGGTAGAGGCACGCAGCGGCCCGATGGTTCACGCGCATGTCCGGCTTTAATTGACGCTCCACCCCCAACCCACTAACCTTCGCGGCTTGTTTCAGGTGCTCTGTGGCGTACGCGCCGACTGAGTGAAACAGGGAAGCCGGTGAGTGAGCGCATTTTTCTACAGTGCTGCCACGATCCCGGCGCTGCCCCCGCAACGGTAAATGAGTCAAGACGGTGCCTTAAGCCACTGTATCGCCCGCGATATGGGAAGGCGCACCTTCGGCATCCAATGCCACTCATGAGCCCGGAGACCGGCCTGATCCATCCAACAGCATCACGGTGGGCGATGCTTGGCTGTCTGTATGTGTCTTTTTTCCTGCCCGCCGTTTTTGTCCAGCCCCAACGGAGAGCTGCCATGACTGAATCCCCCGATCGTGACGAACGCCACCTGGCGCGCATGCTGCGCAAAAAAGCCGTGATTGACGAGCGCATTGCCAATTCACCGAACGAGTGCGGGTTGCTGCTGGTGCTTACCGGCAATGGCAAAGGCAAGAGCAGCTCGGCCTTTGGCATGCTCGCCCGGGCCATGGGCCACGGCATGCAGTGTGGCGTGGTGCAGTTCATCAAGGGCCGCAACAGCACTGGCGAAGAACTGTTCTTCCGCCGTTTCCCCGAGCAGGTGCGCTTCCACGTGATGGGCGAAGGTTTTACCTGGGAAACCCAGGACCGTGCCCGCGACATCGTGGCCGCCGAAGCCGCCTGGGCGGTCTCCCGGGAAATGCTGCAGAACCCGGCCATCGGCCTGGTGGTGCTGGATGAACTGAACATCGCCCTCAAGCACGGCTACCTCGACCTGGACCAGGTACTCAGCGACCTGCAGGCCCGCCCGCCGATGCAACACGTGCTGGTCACCGGCCGTGGCGCGAAACCCGAATTGATCGAAATGGCCGACACCGTGACTGAAATGGGCATGCTCAAGCATGCGTTCCAGGCGGGTATCAAGGCGCAGAAAGGCATCGAACTTTGAATCAGCCCCGTCACTGTCCTGCTGTGCTGATCGCCGCACCGGCGTCCGGCCAGGGCAAAACCACCGTCACCGCCGCGCTCGCCCGTTTGCACCGCAACCTGGGGCGCAAGGTGCGAGTGTTCAAATGCGGCCCGGACTTTCTCGACCCGATGATCCACGAGCGCGCCAGTGGTGCGCCGGTCTATCAATTGGACATGTGGATGGTCGGCGAGCAGGAAAGTCGCCGATTGCTGTGGGAAGCGGCGGGGGAAGCCGACCTGATCCTGATCGAAGGCGTGATGGGCCTGTTCGACGGCACGCCGTCCAGCGCCGACCTGGCGCGGCATTTTGGCGTGCCGGTACTGGCGGTCATCGATGGCACGGCCATGGCCCAGACCTTCGGTGCCCTGGCATTGGGCCTGGCGCGTTACCAGCCGGACCTGCCGTTTGCCGGCGTGCTGGCCAACCGCGTCGGCACGCTGCGCCATGCGCAACTGCTTGAAGGCAGCCTGACCGAAGGCCTGCGCTGGTACGGCGCACTGTCCCGGGAAACCGGGATCGAATTGCCCAGCCGCCACCTTGGCCTGGTGCAGGCCAGCGAATTGAACGACCTCGACCTGCGCCTCGACGCCGCCGCCCAGGCCCTGGGCAGCAGCTGTGAGGTAGCGCTGCCACCGCCGGTGGAATTCGCTGCGCCCGAGGTGATCGAGGCCCAACCGTTGCTGGCCGGCGTGCGCATCGCCGTGGCCCGCGACGAAGCCTTCGCGTTTACCTACGGCGCCAGCCTCGATCTGTTGCGAGCGATGGGCGCCGAGCTGCGCTTCTTTTCGCCGATTCGTGACCGTGCATTGCCCGAAGCTGACAGCCTCTACCTGCCCGGCGGTTATCCGGAATTGCATCACCAGGCGCTGTCGGAAAATACCGCGATGCTCGACGCCATCCGCGCCCACCACGCTGCTGGCAAGCCACTGCTGGCCGAATGCGGCGGCATGCTCTATCTGCTGGACTCGCTCACTGATGTCGACGGCACCCGTGCCGAACTGGTCGGCCTGCTCCAGGGCGACGCCGTGATGCAAAAGCGTCTGGCGGCACTGGCCCTGCAAAACGTCGAACTGCCCGAAGGCCTCTTGCGCGGTCACACCTACCATCACTCGCTGACCAGCACCGAGTGGCAGCCGATTGCCCGGGGCCTGAGCCCGAATGGCGGGCGCGGTGCCGAGGCGGTTTATCGTCAGGGCCGGATGACGGCTTCCTACGTGCACTTTTACTTCCCGTCCAACCCGATGGCGGTGGCTGCCTTGTTTGCGCCAAGCCTTGAGACCGCCATCGCAGGCAAGCCCGCTCCCACAGTTGACCGAGTTGAAACGCAATCTACTGTGGGAGCGGGCTTGCCCGCGATGAGGCCATGACTGACAACGCCTTTCCGGAAGCCGACCGCGAAGCCGTCTACCGCGCTATCGCCGAACGCCGCGACATGCGGCACTTCAGCGGTGGCAGCGTGGCGCCGCAATTGCTCCATCGCCTGCTGCAAGCCGCGCACCAGGCGCCGAGCGTCGGCTTGATGCAGCCCTGGCGTTTTATCCGCATCAGCGACCGCAACCTGCGCGGCCAGATCCAGCAGCTAGTGGAAGAAGAACGCGTACGCACCGCCGAGGCTCTCGGCGAGCGCTCCGACCAGTTCATGAAGCTCAAGGTCGAAGGCATCAACGACTGCGCCGAAGTGCTGGTGGCTGCCTTGATGGACGACCGCGAGCGGCATATCTTCGGGCGCCGCACCTTGCCGGAAATGGACATGGCATCGTTGTCCTGCGCGATTCAGAATCTATGGCTGGCGGCTCGTGTCGAAGGGCTGGGCATGGGCTGGGTCTCGCTGTTCGAGCCCCAGGCCCTGGCCGATCTGCTGGGCCTGCCGCCCGGTGCCAAGCCGTTGGCCGTGTTGTGCCTGGGCCCGGTGGCCGAGTTCTACCCGGCACCGATGTTGCAGCTCGAAGGCTGGACCGAACCACGGCCGCTGAGTGACATGTTGTACGAGAATGTTTGGGGAGTGAGTCAATGAGTGTGGCCTTGCTGAGTGTCGCTGCCGTGGCGCTGGATGCGCTGCTGGGCGAGCCCAGGCGCTGGCATCCGCTGGTGGCGTTCGGCAATTTTGCCGGGCGCATCGAGCAGCGTTTCAACTCCGGTGGCCGTGGCTGGCGCAGCCATGGCGTTACCGCCTGGGTGATCGCGGTGGTGCCGCTGACCCTGCTGGCCACGGCGCTGTCGTGGGCGCCCTACATCGGCTGGGTCCTGGAAATCCTCGCATTGTATTGCGCCCTCGGCATGCGTAGCCTCGGCGAGCACGTGCTGCCGGTGGCGCAAGCGTTACGCAGTGATGATCTGGACGAGGCCCGCAAGCGTGTCAGCTATCTGGTGAGCCGCCAGACCAGCGAGCTGGATCGCACCGAAGTCGCCCGTGCAGCCACCGAATCGGTGCTGGAAAACGGCAGCGACGCGGTATTTGCCGCCTTGTTCTGGTTTGTGGTCGCTGGCGTGCCCGGCGTGGTGCTCTATCGCCTGAGCAACACCCTGGATGCCATGTGGGGCTATCGCAATGAACGCTTTGAGCGTTTCGGCTGGGCCGCAGCAAAGATCGATGACGTGCTCAACTACATTCCGGCGCGCCTGGTGGCGTTGACCTACGCGCTGCTGGGCAAAACCCGCCTGGCTCTCAAATGCTGGCGCACCCAGGGCCCGACCTGGGACAGCCCCAACGCCGGCCCGGTGATGGCTGCGGGTGCCGGTGCCCTTGGCGTGGAGTTGGGCGGTGCAGCGATTTATCACGGTGAGCTGCACCAGCGCCCGCCACTGGGCGAAGGCCCGCCGGCGGATGCGGATTCCATCGAGCGTGGCTGGCAACTGGTGCAACGCGGCGTGTGGCTGTGGTTGCTGATCCTGTGTGTGGGGGCTGAGTTTTATGCTTGAGCACGGTGGCCGCTTGCGCAAGGCGGCGATGCAGTACGGCATTCCAGAAGCAGAATGGCTGGACCTGTCCAGCGGCCTGGCGCCATGGCCGTTTCCGATTCCGGAAATCCCGCTGCGGGCCTGGGCGCGCCTGCCTGAAAACGACGACGGCCTGGAGCAGGCTGCCTGTGAATATTACGGCACGCCCCATGTATTGCCGGTGGCCGGCTCCCAGGCCGCGATCCAGTTATTGCCGCGCCTGCGCCGGGCCGGCAAGGTCGGTGTGCTGTCGCCGTGTTACGCCGAACACGCTGAAGCCTGGCGTCGCGCCGGCTACATCGTGCGCGAAGTGCTGGAGCAGGAAGTCGACTTCTTCCTCGACAGCCTTGACGTGCTGGTGGTGGTCAACCCCAACAACCCCACCGGCCTTAGCCTGACGCCGCAACGCCTGCTGGACTGGCATGCTCGCCTGGCCCAACGCGGCGGCTGGCTGGTGGTGGATGAAGCCTTCATGGACATCACCCCGCAACTGAGCCTGGCGGGCCAGGCCCATCAAGTCGGCCTGATCGTGCTGCGCTCGTTCGGCAAATTCTTCGGCCTGGCCGGAGTGCGGCTGGGGTTCGTGCTGGCCGAGCGCAAGCTGCTCAAGCTGCTCGCCGAACAGGTGGGGCCGTGGGCCGTCAGCGGGCCGACGCGGGTGCTTGGGCAAGTATGCCTGCGCGATACGGCCGGCCATGCGCAACAGCGGCTGCGTTGCGAATCGGCCAGCCAGCGCCTGTTTGATGTGCTTGAACGCCACGACTTGCGGCCCCAGGGCGGCTGCGCGTTGTTCCAGTGGATGATCACGGACCGGGCTGAGCAGCTGCATGAATTCATGGCCCAGCGCGGCATTCTGCTGCGCTTGTTTGTCGACAACAGCAGCCTGCGTTTCGGCCTGCCGGATACCGAGGCCGACTGGTTGCGGCTGGAACAGGCACTGAAGGCCTACAAGGAAGCCTCATGAGTACCTTGATGGTGCAGGGCACCACCTCTGACGCCGGCAAAAGCACGCTGGTGACCGCACTCTGCCGCTGGCTGGTGCGCCAGGGCATCCCGGTGGTGCCCTTCAAGCCGCAGAACATGGCGCTCAACAGCGCCGTGACTGCCGAAGGCGGCGAGATCGGCCGGGCCCAGGCGGTGCAGGCCCAGGCCGCGAACCTGGCGCCCCATACCGACATGAACCCGGTATTGCTCAAGCCCAACAGTGACACGGGCTCCCAGGTGATTATCCATGGGCGCGCCGTGACCACCATGAATGCCGTGGCTTATCACGATTACAAAGCCATCGCGATGCAAGCGGTGCTGGCCTCTCATGCGCGGTTGAGTGCGGCTTACCCGGTGGTGATGGTCGAGGGTGCGGGTTCGCCGGCCGAGATCAATCTGCGGGCGAACGACATTGCCAACATGGGCTTTGCCGAAGCGGTGGACTGCCCGGTGCTGCTGATTGCCGACATCAATCGCGGCGGGGTGTTTGCGCACCTTGTGGGCACTCTGGAATTGTTGTCACCCACCGAACAGGCGCGGGTCAAAGGCTTCATCATCAATCGCTTTCGCGGCGATATCGCGCTATTGCAGCCGGGGCTGGATTGGCTGGAAGCGCGCACGGGCAAGCCGGTGGTGGGGGTGTTGCCGTATGTGATGGATCTGCATCTGGAGGCTGAGGACGGTATCGACCAGCGCCAGATCGACAAGGCGGCGCAAGTGCTCAAGGTGGTGGTGCCGGTATTGCCGCGGATCAGTAATCACACGGATTTTGATCCGTTGCGGTTGCATCCGCAGGTGGATTTGCAGTTTGTGGGGCCGGGGCAGGCGATTCCTGCGGCGGACCTGATTATTTTGCCGGGCTCGAAGAGTGTGCGCAGTGATTTGGCGTATTTGCGGGCCAACGGGTGGGATACGGCGGTGGCGCGGCACCTGCGTTATGGCGGGAAGGTGCTGGGGATTTGTGGTGGGTTGCAGATGCTCGGCGAGCAGGTGCACGACCCGCTGGGGTTGGAAGGGCCTTGTGGTTCTAGCGCTGGGCTGGGGTTGTTGGCGTTCAGTACGACCCTGGAGGAGGAGAAGCAGCTGCGTAACGTGCGGGGGCGGTTGTTGCTGGAGGAGGCCGAGGTGAGTGGGTATGAGATCCACGCGGGTGTAACCAGTGGCGCTGGCTTGGTGCGGGCTGCGGTGCAGTTGGACGATGGGCGCCTGGATGGGGCTCAGAGTGAGGATGGGCAGATCCTTGGGACCTATTTGCATGGATTGTTTGAGGCTCCGGCGGCCTGTAGTGCTTTGTTGCGTTGGGCCGGGTTGGAAGATGTGCAAGAGGTGGATTATCACGGGTTGCGGGAGCGGGATATTGAGCGGTTGGCGGATCTGGTAGAGCGGCATTTGGATACTGGGTTACTGCGTTCGTTGTGTGGGGTTTGAGTTGTTTGTAATGGACCGTGTACATATCCGTTGCTGC